>JBMOIK010000326.1:0-4962 GCA_049317365.1 Rectinemataceae bacterium
AACGATGGCTCCCGACTGCACTTGTTTGACAATCATCTCTGGCAGATTGTCGTATCACTGGGGTATCAAGGGTCTATCTTAGGAGTCTTCATAGGGGATGAGCCTTCTAAAGTGATATCGCTACTGGGAGAGCCATTTTTGGCAAACGGCGACGCCATGGTATGGCGCCTGCCATGGCGAGGGTATCCTGTCATGATGCGAATGATAGCCAAAGAATCAAAGGTGGTCGAAATCGCCATTTTCAGGGCAGATTTCTAAATGAGCAGCAATCCGGGGATATGCCTCTGCCTGACCGGTCGAAGCATTGAAGAAGATCTCAGAATTCTCGACCTCTATCGCGGGCAAGTCGATCTTGTCGAGGTCCGGGCTGACTATCTTGCTCCAGAGGAAATGCTGCACTTACGAAGCTTTCCAGAACGGGCAGGTTTGCCGAGCATCCTGACTGTCAGACGAAAGTGCGACGGGGGATGCTTTGAGGGCGGTGAAGGTGTCCGGCTCGTGATGCTTGCCAAAGGCCTTACCCATGCGCGTGCCGATTCTATGGCCAACTTCGCCTATGTGGATCTCGAAAGCGATTTCCACGTCCCGGCAATTGAAGAAGTCTGCCGCATTTTTGGCACAAAGATCATACGATCAACACACGTATTCAGCCCTGGGTCGAAGGACCTCAACGCAATTTGGGCAACAGTAGCCGCAGACCAAAACGAGATTCCCAAACTCGTCATCACCTGTGATGGCTCCGAAGATTTCGCAAAGTTCCTCCAATGGTCGATATCCCTGCCTCCAGGCGAGCGCATCCTGATTGGGACTGGAGTCTATGGATTCCCTACTCGAATCCTTGCCCATAAGATCGGTTCGTTGTTTGTGTATGCCAGTGCTTTGAGTGCAGGATACGCTGCTGCTGCACCTGGGCAGATTGATCCGGAGCAGCTGATCGATGTCTACCATTTCCGAGCGCTTAGCCACGATACCATTATCTATGCCCTCGGCGGCGGACAAGCGGTCATCAGCTCACGATCGCCGGAGCTTCATAATGCCGCTTTCGCGGCGGCAGGCATTGATGCCGTCTATCTTCCGCTGCCTTCGACTGATATCGATTCCTTTCTCGCCGCCGCCGAGATAGCCGGGATTCAGGGCGCATCCATCACCGTCCCCCATAAAGAAGCCATCCTGAATCGCCTCCACTCCATTTCCGAAGAAGCGCTTTCGGTTGGAGCATGCAACACAATCATCCGGACAGATCACGGATGGCACGGCCACAATACCGATACTACTGGTTTTGCCCGGGACCTGACGCACTTCTTGCGGAGAGACGATCTTGTCGGGCTAAAAGTCACTATTGTCGGAGCTGGAGGTGTAGCACGTGCAGTTGCAAGTGTCATCGCCCGCCTTGGAGGCAAGGGGCTCATCGTAAACAGGACCCTCTCCCGGGCGCGCAATATTGCCCGAAAGTACGGGTTTCAGTGGGCCAGCAACGATGAGCGCGCAAATGATCTTGTCATGGAGCATTCCGACCTCATCATCAACGCGACCAGTGTTGGAATGGAGGGCGATGCCGAATCTGATAGAGATCCCCTGGATTGGTATGAGTTTTCTGGCCATGAAGCCGTGTATGACTTGATTTATAGACCCGACAAAACCCCGTTCCTGCTCCGCGCCCACTCTGTCGGTTGCAGGATCTCGAATGGCATGGGCATGCTGCGATATCAAGCAGCAGAACAGTTTCGAATCTGGATGGGGCGTGAGCCCCCATCAACCTACCTGAATTGAGGAAACATGGGGAAATCAGCCTTCGTCGCAATTGTCGGTCGCCCATCAGCAGGAAAATCGACCTTGATAAATGCGCTTTGTGGTGAAAAGGTCTCGATAGTCTCACCTGTTCCACAAACCACCAGAAACGCGGTACGCGGAATTGTCACACGCCCAGAAGGTCAGCTTGTCTTCCTCGACACGCCCGGTTTCCATCTCTCGGATAAGAAGCTCAACAAGAAACTTGCGGATGTTGCGCGGGCAGCCTTTTCCAATGCAGACATCGTGCTCTATGTCGTCGATGCCACTCGAAAGGCCGCAGCAGAGGAGGAGGCCCTTGCTGCCGCCCTTTCGCCTGTTTCGAATCTCATGGTCGCAGCAATCAATAAAGTTGATGCCAAGGAAGCATCCGAACCCGAGGCTCGCGCCTTCATAGAAGCTCGATTCCCTACAACGCAGATTCTTTCCATTTCAGCATTGCACAAACGAGGACTCGATGCCCTGTTGGCCTTATTGTTCAGCAAGGCGACAGAAGGTCCAACCTGGTATCCGGAGGAATACTATACAGACCAGGAGCCAGTCTTTCGCATTGCCGAGATCATACGAGAAAAGGTCATGCTTCATACCAGGGAAGAACTTCCTCATGCGGTGTATGTAGCATATGCCAACTCAAACAAGGAAGAGGATGGATCCCTTGAGGCAGCATATGACCTTGTAGTCGAACGTGATTCACAAAAAGGAATCCTGATCGGAAAAGCAGGAAGCATGATAAAGCAGATACGTGAAGAGGCTGAAGCCGATCTTGCTGGTATTTTTGACTATCAGATCAAGCTGCGACTTCGGGTTAGGGTCGATCAAAACTGGAGAAGCGACGAAAAGCGGCTGACAGAACTGATCTTCTAGCGTCCGTGCCTTCGAATGCCCTTGGCTGGGCCCTGGCGCCGCAACACAGCACTGGCGGCTATTTTGCGGTGCCCAGCGTGAGATCAGGGGCGCTTGAGTTCCCAGGCTTCCTTGTTGCGTTTGATGTACCCTTCATGGAGTTTCCCATGACCCTGATAGATCGTGAGCAAGTCGACTAACCCAAGCTTGCCGCGGACAGGATGCATGACCCAATACTCGTTCCAGTCATCATCGGCGCAGGCGCGGATAGTCGCACAGCTCATCGCTCTCAATTTCATGGCGACGCCAAGGCAGGAGCGACCATCTGCCTGGTCATAATGCAAGCGGTCATGCCACTGCTCCTCTTCCCAAAGTGGAATGGCAAAGCCAGGCTGCGCGACAGAAACACGCAAGCGGAAGCATATCGCAATGTCAGCATCTAGAAGATGCGCCAAGTGGGCATTGATAGACCAAGCATCCGGAAGAGTTGGCAGAAATTGCAAAGCTGCGTCAGGAACGACAGCCAGCAAAGCAGCGATGCCATCGTATGATCGCTCAAATGACTCTATCAGCCCGACTTTCTCGTGGTGTGTCATAGCAACCTCCTGGATTCCCGACTTTTCATTGGGCTGCGAAGCCGCGCCATTGCATCCTGCCCCAGAATTCTAGACCGTGGCCCTGCATTCGTCAACTTTCGTCCCCGGCATGCAAAAAAAAAGGATGTCCCCCGTCGAGACATCCTCTCCATCAACCTAGAGATACTCTTACAGCCGCCCACGGAAATGAACGCGCACCTGCTTGTAAAGGCCCTCTCCCTCACTTTTTGTCGTGATATCAACAATATCGTTGAGAGTTGTGTGCACGATGCGCCGCTCGAAGGGGTTCATTGGTTCAAGTAGCACGGACTGTCGGGTACGGCGGACCTGCTCGGCAGTATCATAGGCTAGACGGACAAGCGCTTCCTCGCGCCGGATCCTATAGTTCTCTGAATCAAGAATGACGCGTATATCCTCGCGGCCAAGTCTTCCTGCATATACATTGACAAGCAATTGCAGCGCGTCAAGGTTCTTCCCCTTCTTTCCAATAATGATCGATGCATGCTCACTATCAATCCGTAGCCCCAGCTTGCGGTCCTCCCGAAAAAGGACCGCGACCTCGCTGGAATAGCCCATGCCTTCGATCACGTGCTTTGTGAACTCGATGAGTTTTGCTTCATCGTCCCCTGAAAGTGGCTCAGCCGGTTCTTGCTCGATACCACCCGAGGGAGCTATATAGGAAGAAACGCGAGCACCCGCCACTTCATGGGACTTTTCTTTGGGAACTCCTGGCTCATTGGTGTGAACTCGGATCTTCACGCGCCCCTTGCGGAATATTCCACCTGCCTCTGACTCGATAATCTCGACATCGAAGCCATCCCGCTCAAGGCACAGCTCCTTTACAGCCGCGTCTATCGCGTCTTTTTCAGTTCGCCCCTCGAATTCATGAACCATAGGTCATCTCCTGTGGAGAGCAGAGTCGATCCTTCATCTCTTGCCGAGCTTTTCGGCGGCCACTTTTGCTTTATGGGCCTTGATATAGTCATTGATGATGATCTGCTGAAAAATCGTGAGCACATTCTGGGCGATCCAGTACACAAGCAGACCCGATGGAACGTTATACAGCATGAAGAAGAAGACGATAGGCATGCCGTACATCATGAGCTTCATCTGGCTAGCGCTTTGCCCTGTCTGCGGCATCTGCGTGAACTTGCCATACAGCAACTGACTGCCAACATAAAGTATGGGCAGGAGCCGAAGATCAGTCCACCCAAGCAGGGGAATCTGGTAGCCGCCGAAGTACCAGACACTTTCCGGCACGGAAAGGTCGGGAATCCATCCTGGAATGAAGCTTGCGCCACGTAGGTCGAAGTGCGTATTGAAAAGATTGTACATCGCAATGAAGAGGGGGAACTGTATCAGCAAGGGCAGGCAACCCGACATTGGATTGTAGCCTTCCTTCTTGTAGAACTCCGCCATCTCCTGGTTCATCTTCTGCGGATTGCCCTTGTGCTTGGCCTGGATCTCCTGCATCTTCGGCTGGAGTTCCTGCATGCGCGCCGAAGCCATCGAGCTTTTCCGCGAAAGCGACGAGGATGGTCAGCAGGATGATGGCGACGCCGTAGTTCGGGATGAGTCCATAGAAGAAGTTCATCACGAACTTGAGGATGTCCTCGAGCCACTTGAGGATGTTGGCGTTGTCGAGGACGTTCTCGAGCTGCATGCCCTGGAGCTGGAAACCATTCCGGTCTGCGTAATCGTATTTGGCCAGATCGGGATTGGTCTTGGGTCCGAA
>JBMOIK010000327.1:0-4962 GCA_049317365.1 Rectinemataceae bacterium
CAGCCGTTCCGCCCATAACAGCCGAAGGCTCATGGAGCATGTAGAAGCTCCCGGCTGCCATGGTCAGCTTCCGCCCGGCCAGTGCGATGATGCTACTGATCGAAGCGGCTAATCCAGCTACCTCAATTTCGAGGCGGTCCCTGATCTTCGCCAGCTGGTAGTAGCACTGCATCCCCGCGAAAACATCGCCCCCAGGGCTGTTGATTTCCATCTTGACGGGTCCAGACTTAGGCAATCGCGACAGCTCATCCATGAACGCGCGGACGCTGTCCGTGTCGATCTCATCATAGATGCTGATGGTATTTCCAGCCATGCTGAACCAAGGTTTATTTGCGCGCATCGCTGGCCTCCGCCTGCTTGCGCCGAAGTCGCGCTATGACCGTATCCTTCGGGTCCGGCAAGCTGGCAATCCCGAACTCCGCAGCGGCCTTCAGGCGCAACAGCTTGCCCCGGCTAAACCATGAGGGTCGCGGGTGCGCTTGCTGCCAGGTAAGCAGGTTGAGCGTCGGCACGAAATGCTTTTCGATCTCATCATAACTATAGCATCCCATTGACATAAATACTCCTTGTGGTGGCGGCCCTCCCCGCATCGAGGAGGGCCTGGTCGGTTAGGGCTTGCGAGCGGCCAAGGTGACGAATGGCGACCGGCTCGAGGCTCCCTTGTACGGGACGAGCGGAGCGCTCCAGAGCGGTTGACCATCGACGCGGAGAATAAACCGCAACTTCGACTGATCGGTCAAAAACTCCACATGGATGCTTGACGCGATCTCCGTCTCCCCGCGCTGCGCCAGCAGGTACTGGCCCATGTCCGCGAAAGTGAGGTCGCCTACATCCCCGATCACCGAGGCCTGTTCAGTCCAGTAGACCGGATGGCCTAGCAGCGTATCAAGCTCGCCTTTGTCTCGGTTTCCGAACACGAAGGCGGGAGTTCCGCCAGCCCCGGTCAACTGGATGGACATTAGCTGGCTGGCTATCTCGCTGTTGGCGATCCATACCGCCCCACGGTGGCCGCCAGCCCACATCCGCTCATACATCGCCAGGACGTTCGCGGCAAGGATGGTGTAGTTGGCCTGCCCTCCGGCTTTCGGGACCGTGATAAGCGCGCCGCAGTTTAGGATGCCCAAGGGCCGGGTTGCGCCGTCTCTGCGCAGAATCGCATCGTCCAACTTGAATCCGAACTCATTCCCGAGGGTGGCGACGAGCATGGCCTCGAGGCCGAGGGCGTCTTCCCATGTCTCATCGGTCAGTGTCAGCATCGCGGTGAGCTTGCGGAGATTCAGCTCGACAGCGCGGAACTGAGGATTGCTTTCGGTGATCGCTGCCCCTTCGTCGCGCCAGAATGCCTCCACCCCGCCGGCGCGGGAACCATCAACTCGGGACCGCTCATCAAGCATGGGAACGGTACAACCAAAGCTGCCAATCGTCATCCGGGTGCAAAGCTCCGAGAGCCGTCCGGTGTATATCTGGCTCGTCAATCCCGCGACCATCTCGCGACCGAGGAGGAAGCCGCCATCGGAGGGCACGGACTCACCCATGCCGCTCGCGGCGGCGCGGACCTTCTTGACGTAGGCCGTGAACCTTGGCGACTCCACGCTGTTGTTCGTCTTCATCGCGAAGGAACCATCCCGCAAAAACTCGGCGAGACTGTATTTCGCCTTGTCCGCGACGTTCCCCACTATCTGTAAACCTTTCATCTAACTGCCTCTTTCATTCCACGCGCCGTCCATCGGGGTCGCCCCGAGGTTCCGCCGATCCGTCGTCGCCTAAATCACTCAGGCTTGAACTTCGTCGGCTTAGGACTCATCGCAATTTTACGTCAACGGCGGGTGCCGTCGGCCCAACTAAAATAATCATAATGCAATTCAATCAAAATTGCGACAGGGGAAGCGGCGCTGCTTCTCGCCCTCGAGCCAGGCTTTCCGAGCCAGCCGCGCCTGCCGCTCAACCTCCAGTTTTCTGGCGAGCCTGCGCTTCGATGCCCATATCTGGTACGTGGCGATGATGCCGGGCTTCTCCGTTTCGCCGATGGTGAAAAACTCCACGTTGTCGTCAGTCATCGCTGCCCCCCTGCGCGCTTTCCAGCTCGCGAATCCGCGATTCCAATAATGTGATTCTCCTGTCCCTTCTTGCGAATGCCTGATCCAGTTTTTTCCCAACAGGTCCAGAATTTCCATCGCGCTCAATTCTGTCTTTTCGCTGTCCATCATCCACATCCTTTCCGTGGGCTGCCACGGTTGCTTGTTTCGATTCTTCCCGGCGAGCCCTTCTCCGGGCAGCGTCGATTTCCTGATATTCAGAATCTCGGCAGGAGATCGCTGATCTCCATGGCGTGATACACAACCAGCTCGGCTGGTCCCCTCGAGGGTCCCCAGGCTCATAGCAGTGCTCATGGGGCATCGGCGTCGGTGGCAGGCTCGAAAGCCAACTCACAAATGAGTCCTGTTGCGTCCCTGGTGACACCGACCCGGCCCGGCCCGAGTCCTTCAGCGAAGGCCGTAATCATGGCCTCCTCGCCAGCCCTCCGCGCTCTTTTTTCTCGCTCGGTCTCAAAATCTCGCATCGTGTTGCTCCTTCCGCCTTTTGGGCGATCCAAAGTCCATGAGTGATTGACTTCCTAATGCTGCCTCGAGGTCGTCGACGCTTCGGGCGAGGATGTAGATGCCGGACCTGGACTCGATCTCGCGCCTAAACTCTTCTTGCTCGGGCGATAATCTCCCCCGGTCGCTCTTGCACTCGATGCAGATGAGGCGTCCGATGTTATCAATGCCGAGGATGTCCGCGCCGCCTTTCTTGCCGTACTGAATCCATCGGCCCTGGATCTGATAGGCACCCGTGGTGTTTCTCCAGCAGTAGACGCCGTGATCGGCGAGCCATCTCAGGCAGCCCGAGAGCACCACGGCCTCGGCAATGGGCGCGCTCACCAGATTTCCAGTTCGCCGACGGGTTCGGCTGACGCGCTTATCTGTGCCGGCCAATCGGCGTGTGAGATCTCGCCCTGGACGATGCGGCTACCATGGCTGTCGGTACCATCCCTTCGGACGCGCGGCATCGGTGCTGGCTTCGAAGGCTTCCATGTGGCATCCGGGGCGATCTCGGCTACCGCACTCTGCGGAAGGGCGGCAACCTCGGCAACTTTGCACAGGTCACCAGCCTGGTCGGTCGCGGCTGCCACATCCTGCGGTTGGACGGCGGCGGGGATCGGCGAGGTCTCGGCGGGGATCGGCGAGGTCTCGCTGTCCTCTTCGTGGTGGAAAGCCGCGAAGCTGAAACCTTTGGCGTCCGCGTATTGTGGGCAGTCCGGGTTTATGCAGATTCTATCAGAGAGGTTTTTGCCGCATTCCGGGCAGGTGGGGGGAGGGAGTTGGACTTCGGGAACATGATCTTCCCTCATGAAGGTGATGATCTTCGAATAATGGTCTTTTGGTTTCTTCTCGGCGTTCGGCATCCAGAGGGATAGCCGCTCAATGTATTCCGCCTGCGCCTCGGGTCCGTACAAGCCCCGGATGGCTTCCTGCTGTCCTTCCGTCAGGTGGACATTCTCGTTGATTCCGAGTCCCTTCTCGGCGGGGCGGGGGGGGCGAGCTTCTTTCTTTTCGGAGGAAGAGGGCTGACGAGAGGATCCCCTCGGTTCCCTCTTCTCTCCCGGAAGGTCTCCTGAGAGGGCGCTCTCTCTATCTTCATCTATCCTATCTATATCTATTAAGATACCCGCCACTTTGACGGTATTGAGTACCGAATTTGTCGGTATTGATTCACCATTTTGTCGGTATTGTATACCGTCAATTTGTGGGGATTGTGTACCGTCATTCTGTGGGTATTGATCGACGGTTAATGCCGTCAATTTGTCGGTATTGATTGTGTAGAGATTAGAGATTCGACGCTTGCCTTTTCGATACCTCGGGGTGGTGGTGATGATTCCCACCACGGCCATAGCGGTAAGCGCCCTCTCCACCGATCGGAGGTTTAGGCCGCATCGCTCGGCGAGGTCCTCATGGGAAGGTGAGTATCCTGCCCACTCGTAGGACATGAGCCCCAGGACTAGCACCTTCTGGACCGGGGGAATTTGGCTTGCCAGTGTCGGAAGCGGCACCTTCAGGAAGGGGGTTTCACTCATGGTGCGCCCCCGATCCGCCGTGCAGCCCCGATCAAGATATGGGCTTCACCGACTCGGCCCTCGGCTAGGAGCCGTTGAGCTCGTTCCAGAAGCGCAACGGGACATCGGAGCTCGTCGTCGTCGAGGGCTTCTTCGTCATGGTCGCGATGGTTGACGGGGTTGATAAAATCGCAGTTAGGTGCTATCCTGAAACCATCGTCTCCCACATTGACCGCCGAATCCCTGCCAACAGGATCGGCGGCTTTTTTTGGCCCGGTCATCATTGAACTTCGCCGATAGCCGGGACCTTGTGGCTCATGGCCCATGCCCGGAGGTCGTCGCGGACGAAGAGGACCTTTCCTCCGATCTTCAGGAAGGGGATTTTCCGTGTACTGGTTAGGTTTCTGATTGACTGAGGAGCCATCCTGAGGAGGACAGCGGCTTCTCTCCAGTCGAGGAATTCGGCGTCAGTGGTGGTATCGGACATGATCGCCTCGTGTTGGAGGTCGATCTCGAGGACGGGTCATCCGTCCGTCTACGGCGCGGCTACAGGGCCCAGGGCCTCATGCCACGCTCTCCCGCTTGCGGTGTTGTCCCTGCTACAGGACTCTCTCCAGCTTCGAGGGATTAGGGTACTTGCTTGTATCTCTGTCGCGCCTCCTCTGTAATGCCCATACGGTCGAGCGTTTCTTTCGGCAGCTTCCATGTCTGGAGTAGGACCTGAAAATATCTCTGGTGGAACTCCGGGAACATCGTCGCACTATGCTCTTGGGGGCCGAAAGCCATGAGATACTGCAAGGTCGGCTTGATATGAAGCGCCGTCTTGTCTGGCATCTTCAGGAACTTCTTCGCCTGATCCTTCGAGACAC
>JBMOIK010000328.1:0-4949 GCA_049317365.1 Rectinemataceae bacterium
CGGTCTCCGCGAGGGCGGTCGTGATCATGGACCAGGCTACAGGCAGCATCCTCTGCGCGAAGTCACCGGACCTTGCCATACCGCCTGCCAGCCTGACAAAGCTCGTAATGCTGCATATCGTCTATCTCGAGATTGCCGCAGGCCGGCTTTCCCGCGACGAACTCCTCACGATCGACGCCCGTGACTGCTCGCCCTTCGTACCCTTCGGATCAACCCTCATGTACCTCGCCCCTGGCATGCGGGTGAGTGTCATCGACCTCATGCGCGGTGCTGCCGTAGTCTCTGGCAACGATGCGGCCTTCGCCCTGGCACGCCGGGTCTCGGGTTCCAACGAAGACTTCGCCAAGCTCATGAACGCCGAAATGATGCGCCTGGGGCTGGATGAGCTCCATTTCGTGGAGCCCTCAGGCCTCTCGGAGAAGAACCAGGTCACCGCACGGCAATTTGCGCAGTTCTGCCGCTACTATATTGCCGCGCACCCCGAGTCCCTGAAGGAACTCCACTCGCTGGGTTCGATCGAGTTTCCCCGCCTCGAGCATGCGACGTCTACCTTCAAGCCGAAGGTGGGGACCATCCAGCGCAACAAGAACAACCTCATAGCTGACTATCTCGGCTGCGACGGACTCAAGACAGGCTACATCTTCGAATCGGGATTCAACCTGGCTGCCACCGCCAGCCGCGAAGGAACGCGGTTCGTCATGGTCACCCTCGGTGGCGGCAGCGGCAGCTCAGCCTCGGGAGGGGGAGACCAGCGCGTGCGCGACGGCACGAGGCTTTTGGACTTCGCCTTTGCTGGCTGGAAAACCGCCAGCCCAGCCCTGCCACCATTTCCCGTCCTCAGGGCCTGGTACGGCGAGGAACCCCGCCTTGCCCTGCAAGCAACCGGCCCGCTCGCGGTGACCATTCCTTCCGACCAGCTATCCGACCTGGCCGTCCGTGTCGAAGTACCCCGCTACGTGGAAGCTCCGATCAAGGCCGGAGAAAAGCTTGGCGAGGTTGTCTACACCAGTGGCAGCCGCGTAGTCAGGCGGGTCGACCTTGTCGCGGCGAAGGCCGTCGACCGCGGAAATTTCTTCACAGTACTCAAGGATTCGACAGGAAGGCTCATCGAGGCCATCCTGCACGGCGAGGACCGCAGCCACCTGCCCTGAGGGCTCCGGAACCCTCAGTCCCCTCCGAGGCCATGGCTTCCAATCGGCAGCCGCCCTGCAAGACCCAGTTCCACTCCATAGCGTTCCAGGAAGCCCTCGGCCACGAGCTCCGCGGCGGCCTTCTCCACCCGCTCGCGGGCAAAGGGGAGCCGCTGCGCGAGCATCCCCTCGGTCAGGCTCTCCCCAGACAGGGCCTTGAGGACCTCCCCACGCACGCGACGGTGCGAAAGTGCGAAGGAGGACTGCTTCGCATGATGCAGGGATCTCCTGCCCGGGTTGGGGAGCCTCCTCTTCAGGTCGGAGCCGTAGTCCATGAGGGCATAGTACCAATTGCGGGGATCGCCGCGGTCGAGGGCCTCCGCCACGAGGGGGAGTATCTCCCGGTCGGAGACCTCGGAGCTGTCCGGAAAAAAGTGGTGGATGAAGGCCGCACGGACGTTGGTCTCCAGGAGGACCACAGCCTGGCCAAAGGCAAAGGCCCGGACTGCTGCGGAGGTGTAGGGGCCAATGCCGGGCAGGGAAAGAAGTTCTTCCTCGCAGGAAGGGACAGTCCCGCCGAAGCACGATGTGATTTCCTCGGCTGCCCGCTTGAGTCCGAGGGCACGCCTGTTGTAGCCAAGTCCGGACCAGAGGGCCAGGAGCTTGGATACGGGAGCAGCGGCAAGCGCCCTTGGCTCTGGAAAGGCTTCAAGGAAGGCGAGGTACTTGGGAACGACGCGCTGGGTCTGGGTCTGCTGCAGCATGACTTCCGACAGCAGGATCGCCCAGGGATCGCGGGTTTCCCGCCAGGGAAAGTCCCTTCGGTGGTCCCTGTACCATGCCAGGACCATTTCCCGGAATTCGGAAGTTTTCATGGCTTGTGGCGACGTTTCCACCTTAGCCAGCCAGGCCCTGCGGCAAGAATGGAATCACTCCCCGTAGATATGGGAGAAGCCGTGCAGGAGTTCCTCGGCCTTGCCCCTGCAGTCGCCACAGACGGTGCCGATCTTGGTAGCCTCCTGGAGGGCGCCCCAGTCGCGTGCTCCAGCCTTCACCGCATCCTCTATGTCTACGTCAGTGATGCCCAGGCAGTTGCAGATGACCACTGCATTGTCCCCTTTGAAAGCCCCCGGGCGGCCCGTCTTGTCGAGGTAGGCATCAATGGCTGCACGGAGGGCCTTGTCCCCGAGCACCGAGCAGTGGATCTTGTTTTCGGGAAGTCCGCCCAGGCGCTTTGCGATGTCAGCGGGCTTGATCGTGTACGCTTCGGCGATGGGCATGCCCTTGACGACCTCGGAGAGCATGGAGGTCGAGGCAATGGCGCTCGCGCAGCCATAGGTCTGCCAGCGGACGTCTGTGATCACATCGGCATCGATCTTGAGATGGAAGGCCATCTGGTCGCCGCATTTGATGTTGCCAACCATGCCCTCGGCGTCGCCCACAAATACCTCGTCGGGGTCGTAGACGTTGCGGGGGTTGGTAAAATGGTCCTTGACGACATCGGAATAGAGCCATTTGAAGGCGTCGTTCATGCAGGTCTCCTCTGATGGAAATCAGCTAGCGAGGGAGGATATCGCTCAGTCATTGCAGGCCGCCTTGGGCCGCAGGGTCGAAAAGCGGCGCAATCTCTTGATAATTGGTGGCAGTTTTTCAAGGACATAGTCCACCTCGGCTTCGGTGCTGCTGCGGCCCAGGGAAAAGCGTATGGAACCGTGTGCAAGCTCGGGGCCGACGCCCGTTGCCATGAGGACATGCGAGGGCTCGAGGCTTCCGGAGGCGCAGGCTGAACCGGTGGAGGCCTCGATGCCTTCAAGGTCGAGGGACAGGAGGATGGCCTCGCCCTCGGCGCCCGGAAAGGAAACATTGAGGGTATTGGGTAGATGATGCGTGGCGTGGCCGTTGACATGGATGTCAGGCACGGCCGCTACGAGGCCCGACCGCAGGCGCTCCCGCAGGCCCTCGAGGCGGCTCGAGTTTTCCTCGAGTTCGTGGAGGGCCAGTTCTGCAGCCTTGCCGAAGCCCATGATGCCCTGGTTGTTGTAGGTGCCCGCGCGGATCCCTTTTTCCTGGTGGCCGCCATGGATCAGGGCTTCGACAGGCACTCCCTTGGCTACATAGAGCGCGCCAATGCCCTTGGGACCATAGATCTTGTGGCAGGACATGGTCAGGTAGTCCACACCGAGGGCGGCGACATCGACGGGTATCTTGCCGACAGCCTGCGTGGCGTCAGTGTGCACACGGGCTCCGACAGCCCTGGCAAGCCGCGCGACGCCGGCGATGTCCTCAATTGTGCCGATCTCGTTGTTGGCCATCATCACCGAGACCAGGAAGACCTCGCGGCCCCTTCGATCAGGATCGAGGGCATCAGCGAGCGCCGACATGTCGAGCCGACCTGCGGGATCGACACCAAGGAATTCAACCTCGAAGCCCTCGGCCTGGAGGCGCCTGGCTGACTCAATGACGCAGGGATGCTCGATCGCCGTCGTGAGTATGCGCTTCCTTCCTGAGCGGGGCCCGTACACGCGGGCTGTTTCGAAGACTGTGTTGTTGGATTCCGACCCCCCCGAGGTGAAGTAGATCGACAGGGGATCGGAGGCTCCGACCAGGCGAGAGACCTGGACCCTCGCCACCTCGACGCGGTCGCGGGCCCGCCTGCCGGCCTCGTGCATGCTCGAGGCGTTGGCGAAGACTTCGAGGTCCTCCACCATGGCTCGCATCACCTCGGGATGGAGGGGCGTGGTAGCGTTGTAGTCCATGTAGATGAAGGGCCTGTCCATGCTGTTCTCCTCACGCGCGGCCATCATCCGCCTCACCTTCCAAGACATCCTTCAGGCTCCTCGACGAGAGGTAGCCATCCACCGATTCCTTGAGGCCGAGCCAGAACAGCCTCGGCAGACAGCTGCCCCCCTGGGCGCAGACTTCGCTGCTGGCAATGCAGTCCACTGGCTTGATTTCCCCCTCGAGGGCCTCGACGATTTCGAGCATCGAGACCTCCCGAGGCGGCCGGGCCAGACGGTAACCCCCATGTTTGCCGCGCTCCGATACGAGGAGTCCTGCGGTCGTGAGGAGGGAGAGGATTCCCTCGAGGTATTTCGGGGATATCGATTCAGATCGGGCAATGGCCGCTGCAGTAGCGGCAGGATTGCCCTGGACATGTCCCACAACCTCGCCGGCGCGGGCAAGGTGGACAAGGGCGCGGATCCCGTACTGGGTCTTCGTTGATACGTTGAACATCTTTGTCTGGTATTCCTATGGGAATGCTAGGAATATACCGACGAGGCAGGATTGCGGTCAAGAGCTACGTGAACGGAAGCGCTCGTTGGCTGTTCCCGAGTTGTTGCCGGCAGGGCCGCGCATCACTTCAATCGATGCTGGCCTGCTCCGCGGTCACGATGATCTCGAACATGGCTCCCGAGCTTTTTGCCTCAAGGAGGCTGTCCACGACATATTCGCTGCCCTCAAGCAGTTCAGCGACACGGGACAGAAGCTTGAGATGGACCCGGGGCTGGGCAGCAGGGGTGATGAGGACAAAGAGCAGCCGGGCCCTTTCGGTGGAGTTCTCAACGGGCACCCCTGTCTCGCTCCTGATGACCAGGAGGCTCGGCAAGGATACCGATCCGAGCTTGGCGTGGGGGATCGCTATGCCCTTGCCCATGTAGGTCGCAGCGAGACGCTCGCGCTCCGCCAGAGCGTGCTCGACGCGGCAGCCCGGAGGCGCGCATTCGAATTTCCACCGGCCTGCCGGCCGGCGGGGTGTTATTGCCGCTGTGTCGCCGGCGGGGCGGCACTGTGGGAGTCGTCATCGGAGGACCGGCGGAT
>JBMOIK010000329.1:0-4946 GCA_049317365.1 Rectinemataceae bacterium
CGGCAGTCATCGACGGAAAGCCGCAGGCCGTGGGGCTCGCCGACTCTCGGGGCAATGCGGTGGCCATCGTCGCCTTGCTCAAGGCGGCGCGCTCCAAAGGTACTGTCAGCCTCTGAGGGGCAAGGCTGCCCTGATCCAAAGCTGATCAGGGCCTCTTGTTTGTGACTATGAATTTCGCCGTCGCCTCCGCATAGACCGTCCCCGCCTCGTCAAGGATCTGCCCCTGCGTGGAAAGCACGCGGCCCCTCGTTTCGACGAGGCGCCCACGAACCAGGGCTCGCCCTGAGGTGGGCAGGGGCTTCTTGAAGCGGACAGTCATCTCGGCGGTCACCGCGCCATCCGCCGCGTGCATGCAGGCGTGAGCCATCGCCTCGTCGAGCAGCGTCGACAGGAGCCCGCCGTGGGTGATCCCCTTCCATCCGGCGAACCATTCCGGGATAAACAGCGAGGTTTCGGCCCTCCCCTCCTCGGGGTAGGCAAAGGCCAGGTGCAAGCCGCGTTCGTTGTCGGCACCACAGCAAAAGCAGTATTCGTTCCGCTGTACTTCTGGGGTCATGTTCACTCCTCCTTCGTCCATGTGGCAATTCAGCTGCCTGAATTCTGCTTTTCTCTGGAATACAATATTAAAATGCGTACACTTTGCGTATGACGAAGTACACATATGGCCAGCTCGTGTGAGCTGCGCTGTTGTGTGCTTGCCTCCAAATTTCGATAAATAAAGCAAAATTGTCGCTCGGAACAGCTGGTTTGGTTAGGTTTGGCACACATTGCCTCGGAGGGCGCGATGGCAGCGAAAAAACAAGCTGAGCTTTCCACTTTTCTCGGCCTTGTCTCAGTCCTGGTTCTGGTCCTGGCCCAGGCTGCCTGCATGCTACCTACCCTTGGCCTGGCGGGGACAGCCTCGTTTGTCCTCAGGATAGAGCTTGGCATCGGGGGGCACGCCGAGGAAGCTGTGGGCGGGCCGGCAGGAGGCTACTCCAGGTTGGTCCTTCCCACGGCAAAGAGCCTCACCGTTGTCCTGAGCCCGAAGACCAAGGGCCTCGAGACCAAGACCCAGACTGTCGCCCTCCAGGCCAAGAACCTCCTCAATTTCAGCAATCTTCCGATAGGCAGCTATACAATCACGGCTACCGCCTATGCCGGGACCGAAGGCAAGGGTGCTGCCCTTTTTTCCCAGACTACGGATTTCGCCTTCGCCCCATCCCAGAATTACCTTGGGCTATTTCTCCTGCCCCTGGCACCCTTTGCTCCGGACCTCGTCAAATCGCCGGAAGGTCAGCGTGTCGCGGGCACGCTCGAGGCGGGCCAGTCGGCGACCTGGCAACTTCCCCTTGAGGCCCTCCCCGCGAGCGGAGACTTTGGACTCTGGGTCAAGGCAGCCGAAAAGCTCCTGGCCTGCGGGCAATATGGGAGCGGCGAGCCCTTCACGTCCTCCACGGGTCGAAGCAGTGCCGCGCGCGATGCCTATGCCAAGGCAGGTGGCTACCTCACGATCTACAACGCCGGTAGCTCAGCGAAATCCTACGAGTTCATTACAAATCCAGTCTACCTCGACTACGACGCCAATGGGGCCGGCTCAGGCTCGGTTCCCATCGATTCGCTTGGATATCTTTCCGGGGAGAAAGCGAGCGCGACCGATAGCGGGACTCTTGCCTTTGCCGGCAAGACTTTTACGGGCTGGAATACCCTCAGCGATGGAAGGGGAAGGCGGTACGCGCCTGGAGACGCGGTCGCCCTGACAGCCTCCCTGACGCTGTTTGCCCAGTGGATGGACAACGCCACGCCGACAGCCCTCGTACGCTTCGACAGCCAGGGCGGCAGCGCCATTGCCTCGGCGACCATCGCGATTGGCACGACAGTGAACAAGCCCTCCGATCCCACGCGGGCGAATTATGGCTTTGGCGGTTGGTACAAGGAACAGGCTTGCACAAAGGTCTGGGACTTCACAACCGATGCAGTGATAGCCGCGACTACGCTCTACGCGAAGTGGACTGCCGACAGCTACGTGATTACCTACAACCTCGACGGTGGGACTAACGCTGCCGGGAATCCTTCGGTATACACAGTCGAAACCCCAACGACCACCTTTGCCGCAGCGACCAGGGCGGGCTACGTCTTTGGAGGATGGTTCTCGGACGCGGCTTTCAATAACCAGGTAACAAGGCTTCTCGTGGGCTCGACCGGCGCGGTTGCCCTCTTCGCGAAATGGCTCGCCGCTCCTGCAGTGACGATCAGCCTCGTGAACCCTGTCGTACCGGTGGTGACCTTTGACGGAAGCCTGGTATCGCTGAGCATCGCGAAGGCCGGGAGCATGACGGTGACCGCTTCGGGCGGTGCGGCTTCGGGCTGGCTCTGGACGATCGACGGTTCCTCGAAGTCGACGGCACTCGGCACCAACAACAAGGCGAGCATCGTGGTTACCGCCGATGCGTCCCTGACCCTGGCAATACACCAATTGGTCCTGTTCTTCGACGACGCGGACGGAGTGAGGCATTCCGCCTCGGTCTCCTTCAAGGTTACGGAGTGATGCGTATGCCCAACATCGGTACACGGCTTTCCGGCATCGCGATGGCCGGATTCCTTGCCATGGTATCGGGAGCCTGTTCCCTTCCCTTCCCCTGGGTCGCCACGGCTACACCGAAGGCTTCCCTCGTCGTGCTCCTGCCCTCCACTCCGGCAACTGCGACCGCGTCGCGTGGAGGCGGATCGCGCGACATCATTCCCGCAGCGCTGAAGACTTCGGATCTGAGCTACCGAGTCGAGCTTTCGCAGACTGGCGACCCGATCGTGCGTGACAGCCTTGCGGTTACCGATATCGCTGTCGACGGTCTCGTCCCTGGTACCTGGGACCTCACCGTGACTGGCTATATTGAAGCAGGCAAGGACCTCTTCCAGGCTTCAACCTCGGTGGATCTCGTTGCGGGTGCAAATACGGTCAAGCTCACGCTCGAGCCGCTCCAGACAGCTGTCACAGGCCAAGGAGAGCTCTCCCTGGCCATCAGCTGGCCGAAAGGCCAGATCGATACCGCGAGCGCCTACCTGGCGAGGGACCCGCTCGCGCTTCGTGCCACAGCCCTGGCTGCCGATGAACTGAGCGCCGTCGACGCTGCCTCGGCAGGCCTTTCGATAGCGAAGAAGGGGATTGTCAGCGGTACATACTATCTGACGGTTGACCTGTACGTGGGCACGGCCCTGGCCGCTACAGTCATCGAAGTTGTTCATATTTATGATTATCGGACCAGCGCTGCGACAATCGTACTGGATGGGAAAATATCCCGGCCACCTGATTCGCCTACGGGGCTTGCGGTCGCCTCCCGTACAAGGGGGGGTATCGACTTTTCCTGGGTGGACAACTCCGATACCGAGACGGGCTACGAGTTCCATGACGGCAGCGCCTGGCAGGCCCTGAGCGCGGGCAAGACAGCCTACACGGTATCGGTCGCCCCCCTGGTCACCACGGTATTCAAAGTACGCGCGAAAAACGATTTTGGCCTCTCCGCTATCGCCAGCTATGCCTTTGCTCCCTGCTTCGCTATCTATTCGGCCAACACGGGAGACAAGGGGACAGTTCCGGTCGATGCCTATGCCTACGAGGCGGGAAGCAGCGTGAAGGTCATGGATATTGGTACCATGGCGAAAACCGGCTTTGCCTTCACTGGCTGGAACACGAACGCGGGAGGGACCGGAACAGCATATAGCCCCGCAGATTCTCTTGTGATGCCAGGTGGCGGCATGACCCTGTACGCACAGTGGGCGCCCAATACGGCGGTGATCACGATCTCCCTCGACAATCCCTTTGATGACACTCCCGGTTCCCTCGATCCGGACAAGTCTGGGCTGGCCCTTGATTTTTCGGTCAGCCCGACCAACCCGACTCAAAATTCCATCCTGACAAACCTTGACCGATCCAAGGGCGAAAGCGTAACGATCACAGCCACTGGAGGAAGCTATACTAACTATAAGTGGGTGCTGTTTGGCAAGGGATGGGGAGTACTGCCGACTATCGAAGGCGAATCTAATTCCTCGGCAATCATCCTCACTGCAGGTGCTGAGACAGAGCTCGCTGTCGTAACCCTTACCCTCGCTTTCGGAAACGGTACGAATGCCATGGAACTACCCCTCTACCAGTATTCCAGGACACTGCGCTTCCAGATCGTGGACTCGAGCAGCGCTGTCATTCCTAGCCGTGAGTCGCGGTAATGCGTTTACTACCCTATACTGCGAATATCGAGCTTTTTGTGGCTACCGGTTATCCTGTACCAGGCACCTTGTCATCAAGTGTTTCCGGATTGCCATGTTTCCGAAAAGGGAGTACTCCCATGCATACTTCCATAGCCATGCGCTCCTTCGCCCTTTGTCTGTCCTGGGTGCTAGCGCTGCTTTCCATTAGCCTCGGTACACTGTCCACGATATCCTGCGCGAATTTCCTGACTGGCTCGGGTTGGGCCAAGACGGGTTCGCTCCAGGTTGAAATCCGGCAGTCGGGAGGCAGCTCACGAACCGTCCTGCCGCCGGTCGTTTTGCCGACCGATCTTCTCTTCGACTTGGCCCTTACGAGGGGAACAACTTCCATTACGGCGACTGGGCTGTCTGCCGACAAGCTCGCTCTCTCTGCCATTCCCCCGAGCGAAGCCGGAAAAAGCGACTGGACGCTCACAGCTACGGGCAAGAAGGGTGATCTCGCCCTTTTCTCCGGAAGCGCAGCTATAGCCATCAATGTCGGGGCCAACACTGTCACTCTCGATCTCGCCCCGCTTCAGACTGCTACTGGCATGGGGAACCTGACCTTTACCCTATCCTGGCCACACGATCTATTTGCCTTGGAGAACTCGTTCAACAGCGTCGATCTTTACTGGACACCAAGCATTGACGAAGCCGCCTTAAGAAACAGCCTATTGAGCGGCGACTCCGTTTCGACAATAGTGGAGGTAGTCCAGAATATTCAA
>JBMOIK010000330.1:0-4916 GCA_049317365.1 Rectinemataceae bacterium
TCTGCGTCGGCAGCAATGCGGAAGTCCGTACTATAAGGATGTCGCTTGCCGGTAGCGCGCATGTCGGTGGCGCGGTCGAGGTAGAGCTTGACGGGCTTGCCGGAAACCCAGGCCCCGAGGGCTGCGAGGCAGGCCCAGGGCGTGGCCTGGTCCTCCTTGCCGCCGAAGCCTCCTCCGAGCCGCCTGGCCTCCACCTCGACCCCGCTCTGATTGAGGCCCAGGACTCTGGCGATGGCGCGTTGCACGATGGTCGTGCCCTGGGTGCTGGAGATGACGAAGACGCGGTCGCCGTCGCGGCGCTCCGCATAGGCGCCCTGGGTCTCGAGGTAGAGATGCTCCTGGCCTCCTGATTCGACGCGGCCTTCTGCGGTGAAGGCAGCCGCGGCGAAGGCAGCGCCTGGATTTCCCATCGACTGGGTACGCGAAGGCATCACGAAGGCGTCCTGGCCCGCGGCTTCCCTCGGATCGAGGATGGGCGCAAGTGCTTCGCTCGCAATTATGACGAGTCTGGCGGCCTCGCGGGCCAGCTGCCGAGTCGGGGCGAGGCAGAGGACGAGGGGCTGGCCCCAGTACTCCCATTCCCCCTCGGGAAGGAGGGGCTCGTCGGGGACAGCGGAGCCAATCTGGTTCTCTCCTGGGACGTCGTGCGCGGTGACGACACGAACCGCGGGGTCGAGGGCGAGGGCCCTCGAGGGATCGATGCCCAGGATCTTCCCGCGCGCGCCTTCTGAAAGCCGTACCGCGGCGTGGAGGAGGTCGCGGGGTTCGGGGAGGTCATCGATGTAGGCCGTCTCTCCGCGGAGGTTGCGGAGGGCCTCGGGCACCCCATTCATCGGGAGCCTCCCTGCGCCACGAGGGCAGCGCCAATGCCCTCGCCGAGCTCCGGGAAGAGAGAGGCGAAGTGCGAGAGGAGGAGTCGTTCGAGGGCGAGCCTCCGGTAGCCGGCTGAGCCCCGGACATCGCCGATTGGCTCTATTTCAGAACTTGCAGCGTACGCGGCAGCGAGGGCGGTTTCGACCGAGAGGGGTGCTCCAGCCAGTGTGGCGGAGGCCTTCGGGAGGAGACGCGGGACCGCTGCCACCCCGCCTGCGGAAATGGATGCTGATAGTACCGACCTTCCGCCTGCGGCGAGGGCGATCCTGATCCCCGAATTGACCGCGGCTATGTCGAGCCTTTCGCGCTTGGAGAGCTTGGCGAAGTGGAAGCGCTCGTGGGGGCCGAGCGCATCAAAGCTAAGCGTTGTGACGATCTGGCCGGCTTCCAGGGCGATCGACTTGTAGCCCCTGAAGAAGGAGGAAAGCGGCATGGATCGTCCGGGCCCTTCCCCGGAGGCCTCCGCAACCTGTATCGACGAGCCGAGGGCAAGGAGGATGGAAGTCATGTCCGCGACCGGGGAGGCGTTGACGATGTTCCCCGCGATTGTCGCGCGGTTCCTGATGAGGATGCTTGCGAAGCCATCCTCGAAGGCTTCGATGCCTGGCACAGCGCGTCGGACAAGGGGCGATTCAAAGAAATCCCGGATGGTGACCGCCGCCCCGATCGAGACGCTGCCGTCCCTCTCGCTGATGGTCGAGAGACCCCGGTCCAGGCGCGTGAAGAAAACGGCAGGTCCGGGCTCGGGGTGAGGATGGCGCACGGAAAGGTCGGTGCCTCCGCCGAGGACGAGGGGCTGGATCGGTTTTTCGGTGGCTGTCCCCGTAGAGATGGACTGGAAGGTCAATTTTTTGGTGTCTGTCCCCGTAGTGGTGTCTGTCCCCGTAGAGATGGACTGGAGGGCCGATTTTTCAGTGTCTGTCCCCAAGGAGATGGGCTGAGGGGTCGGAATTCCAGCGTCTGTCCCTGTGAAGCGTGCCTTTGGCACAGCTGAGGTGGCGAAGCGAAGGGCAGAGATGGGAATCACTCCAGCTTCGGCGAGGGCCCGTATGCGATTGACCGGATCAGCGGAGAGATCCGAAAACTCACGGGCGAGGATGGCGGCTGCACGTCGTATGGCTGAATAGCCTGTGCATCGGCAGAGGTTTCCTTCTACCGCCTGCACGGCAGTTTCCGGGGTGAGCGGCAAACCCCCGAGGAGCCATGCGCTGAGGCTGATGACAAAGCCCGGGCTGCAGAAACCGCATTGGCTGGCATTCTCTTCGAGGAGCGCCCGCATGACCGGGGTCAGCCCCCCTTCGAGGCCTGAGGTCTCAGCCGCCTGGCGCAAGCCCTCGATCGTGATGAGGTGCCGGTTTTCCAGTTCGCCGATACGCATGAGGCAGGAGGGGTGGGCGCGATAGCGAGGTGTGAGGTCGGGAGTCCCCTCGGCGATTGCCTGCTCTCCGACGAGCACGGCACAGGCGCCGCAATCGCCTTCCCTACATCCTTCCTTCGTCCCGGTGAGCCCCTTTTCTTCGCGAAGGAAGTCGATAAGCGGTGTGCCGGGCCAAGCTGTCGTGCAAACGGTGTCTCCATTAAGTAGGAAGACCGTACATGGTTGTGCTGCTTTCATAAGGTGCCTGACGAATGGTACACCCGATGCCTGCCAGCCGCAAGGAGAAGGGTTTTTATATCGACCAAATTACCTATCCCCGCTACCATGACGCGCCATGAAAGAACCCCGGATGGACGCGAAACCGTCGGCTGCAGGAATGTATCTGCGAGGTCTCGTCGATCCCTATCGGGGACTGGGACCATCACTGTGGGCAATGTTCTTTTCAATCATCATCAATCGCTTCGGCGACTTTGTCGGAGCCTTCCTCGCGCTCTATCTGACTCGAGTCCTCGGTTACGGTCCGGCGCGGGCCGGATTGGTGGTCTCCTTTGTATTCGCTGCTTCGATGGCTGGTTCGCTTGCCTCCGGCAGGCTTGCCGATTCCATAGGAAGAAAGCAAGCGCTCATCGCTGCCCAGGCGGGGACAGTCACTGTAAATCTTGCTTTGGTGTTTTTCTGGTCAAAACCCTGGGCTCCAGGTCTGATAGCATTCGGGTCATTCCTTGGAGGCGGGGCGCGTCCGCTCATCAGTGCTGTCCTGACTGATCTCGCACCCATTGATAGACGCAAAGAGGTCTTCAGTCTCCAGTACTGGGCAATCAACGTTGGTGTGGCTTTCGGGCCCCTCATGGCAGCCTTCTTCTTTGACCATGCGACCTTCATGCTATTTGGGGCAAGCGCCATCTGTACGCTGGTGTCTGTCACCCTGATCTCCCGAGGGGTAAGGACTCCGAAAGCCATCCATGCCGTTTCCATTCTCGAGCGACACGACGACCGGGGCGCTCTCAAAGCCTTTCTTGGACGACCGATCTTGCTTGCTTTCCTCTGTCTGTCCCTGGCAAATAGCCTGAGCTACAGCCAGACCCTTTTTGCGCTGCCTCTGTCACTATCTTCAGTCTTTGGTCCGGACGGACCTCGGAATCTTGGCTATCTGATTTCATTGAATGGAATTCTGGTGATAGTTCTCACCATCCCGGTCATACGTCTGCTTCGCCGGCTAGATCCACTACGCTGCATGGCCCTATCAGGCGCTTTCTATGTTGTGGGATTTGGGCTGATGGCATTCAAACTATCCTTCGCTGGCTATACTCTGTCAGTAATTATCTGGACCTTGGGCGAAATCATCGGAGCCAATGTTTTCGGCATCTTCATTGCGCGACATTCGCCTGCCAATTGGCGGGCATCCTTTCAGTCATTCATGGGGCTTGCGGTTGGTGGCGGCAATGCCCTGGGACCTCTCGTTGCCGGGTTACTGGTCGCGATTGATGGTGGCGCTACGCTCTGGATCGCAACTGCGGCGCTTTGCGGCTGCTGGGGCTGTCTATCTCTCCTAGTCTCCAGATGGGATAGACGGATCGCCGGATGAGCAGCTTGAGGCCACGAAACTAGAAATCAGTGTCTGTCCCCTATGGAACGTCTTTTTCCCTATGGAACGTCTTTTTTTTCGATTTTTCAGCTTGAACGCAATCATGGAGCGACATCTCGGGCGTATGAGAGATCATGAGACGACCACGCCAACTCCAGGACAATGCCTGGTACCATGTGACAGCCCGAGCTAACCGAGGGGAGATGCTTCTCGATAGGGCAGAGGTGCGAATGCTATTTCTCCAGCTCCTTTTGCGCTGCAAGAAGAAGTACGTATTCGAGGTCATGAATTTCTGCATAATGGGGAACCACATCCATCTCATGGTCCGCCCTGCCCCAGGTGTAAGTCTTTCCGAAATAATGCAATGGCAGCTCGGCAACTTTGCCAAGGCTTACAACAAGAAGCGGGGCTGGACGGGGCATTTCTGGGGAGACCGGTTCCACTCCTGGATCATTCAGGGGATTGAAGCTCTGATCCGCACTTTCCAGTACATCGATGAGAATCCTGTCAAGGCTGGCTTGGTTTCAAATGCCTGGGAGTGGGAGCATTCAGGGCTCTGGCATGACAGGGCAGGGATACGGACCATTCTCGGACCTCGGCCTGCGTGGGTGGTGCCGCTCTTCCCAGCGCACGGACTTCTAGCCCTGCCCTTTCCTGTGGAACGGCCATTCCGCTGATCAGGATTCGCTTGCGGCTTCCGTGCCATGGCGAGGAATCTCGAACCGGCCTTTACCGCTCGCCAAGTCTTCCATCCGATTGATGTTGTGGAAAAGCCGCCAGTCCGGGGAAACGTTCCTGGCTTCCTCTTCGGAGACCCAAGAGACCTGGCAGGTGGCGATGAGGTCTGAAAAGGATGGATGGCGGGCGCTGCCATCGCTGTTTCCATGGTGGAGGAGCCGTTCGAGCTGCGGCAGGAGCCGCGACGACCAGATTGCATGGAAGGGCTCGAAGTGCTGTCCGAAGCGGGCCATGCAGGCTTTCGGTCGATCAGTGGCATCCGGGGAAGATCCTTCGAGCGAGTTCTCAAGGCGTGCTTCGAGCAGTTCGACGAAAGCGGGATCGAAGCCTGGCATGTCCACC
>JBMOIK010000331.1:0-4906 GCA_049317365.1 Rectinemataceae bacterium
CTGTCAAAGGAAAGGTTCAAGTGGAAAAATAAACCGGTTTACAAAGCGCAGTGTAGTGTCATGCGGGGGGGGGGATACGCAGCCGCGCAGCCGTGCTGCGGGGACAGACACAGCCAGAGTCGCCTGTTCGCGCAAAAAAGGGCTGCCTTCCGGCAGCCCTGGTGAGTCACTTCCCGCCTGTCAGCGATCGCGCATCCGGACGAGGACCTTGAGGAAACGGTCCATGTTCCCTGACATGGCATCGACCAGCTTGGGATCGAAGTGGTGTCCGGCCGAGTCCTTGACAAATTCGACCGTCTTCTCGAGGGCCCAGGCAGCCTTGTAGGACCGGGGGTTGGACAGGGAGTCGAAAACATCGCAGAGGGCGACGATTCGCCCGGAAAGGGAGATGGCCTCACCCTTGAGGCCACGCGGGTAGCCACTGCCGTCCCAGCGCTCATGGTGCTCGAGGGCTATCGTGGCAGCGCGCTGGAAAAGGGGCCCGTGGTGCCTGGCCAGGATATCGTGGCCGATCTGGGTATGGTCTCGCATCATCTCGAGTTCCTCGGTGGTGAGGGCGCCGGGTTTGTGGATGATGTAGTCGGAGAGGCCGATCTTGCCGATGTCGTGCATCGGAGCCGCCTCGGTCAGGAGGAGGGCCTCCTTGGCATCGAGGCCAAGTATCTCGGCGAAGATGCGCGCGAACTCCGCTACCCGCTCGACATGGGTTTCAGATTCCCTGGTCCTGAACTCCACGAGTTCACTCAGGGTGAAGATTATCTCTTTCTGGGAGCCGATGAATTCTTCGCGCAGGGCTTCGAGCCTGGAATCCGGATCGACAGGTGCCGGAGCTGGAACCGCGGAGGCTGCGGCCGTGAGGGAGGCGAGTTTTCCACGAGCGGAAAGCCAGAGACCCAAGAACACGAGTGCGAGGATCGAAGCTGCAAGGATTGCGATCAAGCTTGACGCCACGTACTGCTCCTTTCATTTCCCCGGAAGGGCATGGATGTCGGCGCTAAAAGCCAGGACCGCCGCCCCCTCAGGCATATATATAATAATAAACGGTCGATTCAACAGTCCGCAAGGAGGTGCGGGAGAATCCCGAGGGAGGGCCGAGGAGTTTGTAGCCCTCAGGTCCGCAGACGCCGGAACCTGAAAAGGAGGAATCCGACAAGGAACCAGGCGGCGGTGAGGAGGATCAGGGCGACAAGCTCGAAAGCCAGGTCCCCGGGCCCGAGCCCGTAGTTCATCATTCCCTCGAGGGCCTTGACGCCGAAGGACAGGGGAAAGAGGCTTCCCACGCCAAGAGGGTGCCCTGCCAGCGTCATGAGGTCAGCGGAAGGCAGGGGCATGGCGCCCGAAAACAGCAGAAGGAAGAAGTAGGGGAAGTTCCCGATGATCATCACGTCCTTCACCGAGCTGCAGAAGCCAGCGGTGAGGAGCCCGAAGGCGATGACCGACAGGGAGGAGAGTCCCGACACGAGGAGGATCGCGGGCAGGGGCGCTTGCAGCTCCCAGCCCAGGGCCATGGCCGTAAGCAGGGCGAGGAATATGCACCCAAGGCTCACGAGGAGCTGGTTGAGGGCTGCAGCCGATAGATACTCGGCCAGCGAAAGCCGGGATAAAAGGAGGCGCTTGATCGTGCCCTTCTCTGTTTCACGCACGAAGAGGGCAGCTGAGGTGAAGAGCACCGTGATGATGGAAAGGATGAGGAGGCTGGGCATCATGGCGTCGAAGGGCGAAAGCGCGCCTTCGGGCCGGATCGATCGCTCCTCGATCGTGATGACACCCTCGCGTCCAGTCTGGGCCGCGACCCAGGACTCGGAAACCGTGTAGGTCAGGGCCAGGAGCATGGCATATTTCGGTGAGGCGGGATCGCCCAGGAATCGCAGGCTGGGCCGGGAACCAGCTTCGATGCTCGCATGGAACTCCGGAGAAAGGACGAGCACGAGGTCGGCGAGTCCCTTCTGGGCACTTTCGATGCCCTGGCTCTCGGTGGAAAGCTCCAGCACCTTGATCCGGGGGCCATCGTCCCCGAAGCTCGCAGCCTCGAGGGCGGACCTGAGCGCCCTTCCCGAGGTGTCTGTCCCCCTGAGCGCCTCATCGATCACCGCGAGCCGGTATTCCGTCGGCCGTGCGTCGAAGGCCACATGGAAGATGATGACGAAAAAAGGGGCAAAGGCCAGGGCCAGGAGGAGGATGGGCCATTCTCGCAGGCTCTCGCGGCCGAACTTGGCGAAGACCGACCAGAACCTCATTCGCGGAGCCCCCTTCCCGTCAGGTCGATGAACACATCCTCGAGGCTGCGCTTCCTCACCCTGAGCTCCTCGACATCCAGGGAGAGTTCCCGGGCGAGGGCGAGGACCCGCAAGAAAGTGGAGTCCCCCTCCCTGGCCGCGATGACCAGCTTCCCGGCCTCCCTCGCGACCTTTAGGCCCTCGCCCTGGAGCCGCTCGACCAGTACCTGTCCCCGTTCTCCGGCGTCCGCGGGGAGGCTGAGCTCGAGAAGACCCCCGGCCCCACCCAGATCCTTGAGCTGCTCTGGCGTGTCGACGACGAGGATGCGGCCCTGGTCCATGATGGCTACGCGGTCGGAGAGCTTGTCCGCCTCCTCCATGTCGTGGGTGGTCAGGAGGATGGTGACCTCGGCCCGGATCGAGCGGAGGTAGTCCCGGACGAGGACCCGGCTCTGCGGATCAAGGCCGGCCTGGGGCTCGTCGAGCACGAGGAGCTCGGGCTCGTGGACGAGGGCGAGGGCGAGGTTGAGGCGGCGCTGCATGCCACCGGAGAGGGTCCTGGCGAGCCTGTTCCTTTTTTCAGCCAGGCCCAGGACCTCGAGGAGCTGCCCTGCCCGGAGACGGGCCCGCTTGCCGCCCAGGTCGTACATCCTGGCCATGAAGACCAGCTGCTCCATGCAGGTCAGGGTATCCCAGACCATGATGGACTGGGGACAGAGACCGACGGACCTGCCCGTTCCTCTGAGGCCTTGCCGTGTCGTGATCGTGATGGTTCCGGAATCAGGCTTCAGGAGACCGCAGAGCATGTTGATGGTCGTCGTCTTTCCAGCGCCATTGGGGCCGAGGAGGGCAAAGACCTCTCCCCGCCTGATCGACACCGAGATCCCATCCACGGCGGTTACAGTACCGAAGCGCCTTGAGAGAGCCTCGATCCTGACGATGTCAACTGTCTCCATCGCTTCGCGCCTCCATTCCTACCTGCACTCCTCGACCGCCGGTCCCGCGAACTGGGATTCGTGGAGCTCGGCGTAGAAGCCGCACTTCGCGATCAGCTCTTCGTGCGTGCCCTGCTCCACGATCGAGCCCGAGTCCATCACGAGTATGAGTTCCGCGTCGCGGATTGTCGACAGCCGGTGGGCGATCACGAAGCTCGTCCGTCCCTCCATCAGTGTGGTCATGGCCTTCCTGATGAGGACCTCGGTACGCGTATCCACCGAGCTCGTGGCCTCGTCGAGGATGAGGATGGCCGGGTCGGCCAGGATGGCCCTTGCGATCGTGAGGAGCTGGCGCTGGCCCTGGGAGATGTTGCCTGCCTCCTCGTCGAGGACCGTGTCGTAGCCCAAGGGGAGGGCACGGATGAAGTGGTCGGCGTGGGCTGCCATGGCAGCGCTGTGGATGTCGTCCTCGGTCGCGCCTTCGCGGCCGTAGGCAATATTGTCTCGGATGGTGCCGGTGAAGAGCCAGGTGTCCTGGAGCACCATGCCGAAGAGCCCCCGGAGACCACGCCGCGGCATCTCGCGGATATCCCTGCCATCGATCCGGACCGCGCCGGAGTCGATCTCGCGGAAGCGCATGAGGAGGTTGACCAGAGTGGTCTTGCCCGCGCCGGTGGGACCGACTATGGCGATCATGTGGCCCGGTCGGGCATCGAGGGACAGGCTCTCGATGAGTGGCTTGTCGGCCACGTAGCGGAAGGACAGGCCCTCCACCGTGACATGGCCGGACACCGGGGAGGGAAGCGCCGCCCCTGGCCTGTCAGCCTCCTCCTCCGCCTCGTCAAGCACCTCGAAGACACGTTCGGCGCAGGCCAGGGTCGACTGGATGACGTTGGCGATGTTCGCGGTCTGGGCGATGGGCTGGGCGAAGGAGCGCGAGTACTGGATGAAGGCGGTGATGCCGCCAATTGTGAGCCTTCCCTTGGTGAGCCACAGGCCGCCCACGACCGATATGAGCACATAGCCGAGGTTGCCTATGAAGTTCATGAGGGGGAACATCACCCCCGAAACGAACTGGGCGCGCGAAGAGGCGCCCCGGAGCCGGCCGTTGATGTCCCGGAATCTCTCAAGCGAGCGCTTCTCGAGGCTGTAGGCCCGCACGATGGCGTGGCCCGAGTACATCTCCTCGATGTGGCCGGACAGGTCCCCGAGCTCCTTCTGCTGCTCCTTGAAGTATTTCTGCGAGCGCTTGGCCACGAGGACGGTGGCGACGACGTAGAGGGGCAGCGTCGCCAGCACGATGGCGGTGAGGAGGGGGCTGATCGTCAGCATCATGATGATGAAGCCCACGAGCTGGATGACCGAGGTGATGGCCTGCACGATGCTCTGCTGGAGGGTCGTCGAGATGGTGTCGATGTCGTTGGTCACGCGCGACAGGAGGTCGCCGTGGGGCCGGCTGTCGAGGTAGGCCAGGGGGAGGCGGTCGATCTTTGACTGGGCCTCGCGCCTGAGCTTCGAGACCGTGTCCTGGGCGACCGTGGACATCACCCACTGGGTGATGAACATGAAGACCGAGGACAGGGCATAGAGGGCCAGGAGGAAGAGGAGGATGGAACCAATTGCCTCATAATCGATCCGGCCGCCTGTCTCGCGTATGGCGCGCACCGCATCGGCCATCTGCTCGGGGGTGAAACCTGCGCCACCCGCAGTGGCGGCGCCACCCGCAGTGGCGGCGCCACCCGCAGTGGCGGCGCC
>JBMOIK010000332.1:0-4883 GCA_049317365.1 Rectinemataceae bacterium
GGAGTCCTGTACTGCTGTTCCACGGCCAGCGGCCCGGCGCTCGAGGGCTCGGCACTCAGGTTCGGGACAGTCGCGTCCCCTGGATCCATCGACGCCGTCTGGTCAGGCGCGCCGAAAGCGGCCTTCGAATGCACGACGATCGACAGGCGACCCGCCACTGGCATCTGCGGCTCCGGCATAATCGACCTCCTCGCCTGCCTCGTCCGTAGCGGTCTGGTCAGCCGGACCGGCAGGCTTGTCTCCGATTCTCCCCTGGTCCTGCCGGATCCCGCCGGCAATCACCACTTCGTTGTCGCTCAAGCCGCGTCGACGGCCCTGGGCGAGGATCTCACGATTTCCCAGGATGAGATACGCTCTCTACAGCTGGCGAAGGGCGCCATCCGCGCGGGCATCGATACCCTGCTCGCCCTGCACGGACTTGGCGTGAAGGATCTCGACGAGTTCCTTGTCGCAGGGACCTTCGGCAACCATCTCCATGTAGAAAGCGCGGTTGCGATCGGCCTCTACCCCGACATACCGCGGGACCGTATCCGACAGATCGGAAATGCCGCCGGCACGGGAGCGGTCCTTCAGCTCCTTTCGGAGGATGAGCGCCGGGTAGCGTCCGAACTGAGCCGTTCCATCACACACCTCGAACTTTCCCTGCAACCTGGATTCAGGAAATGCTTCGCACGATCCCAGTGGTTTCCTGAGGAGGGAACGTCATGAATGTAAGGACTGACTGGACCATGGAGTTCGACGTCCAGCGCATAGAAGAGCTCCAGAGCGAGTCATTCGCAAGGATCCTCGCCCGTCCCAAGGGGAGGGAGGACTGGAAGGAAGCCCTGGCCGACGCGATGCGGCTCGTCCAGCCGGCGGCTGTCTGGGACAACTTCCCCATAAGCGAGATCCAGAAGGACAGGATCCTCCTTGAAGGCGGTGCATCCATCGGAAGCGGACTCGTCTCAAAGGTCTTTGCCGGTGCCTCGGAGCTGATCATCGGCATCTGCTCGATCGGTACCGGCCTGGGGGCCCGCGTCAAGGAGCTCCAGCAAGGACGCAACATGATGCGGGCCCTCCTTCTCGATGACCTCGGCAGCTGGGCTGTCGATCTCGTACGGCAGCAGCTCTGCCATCAGATGGAGGAGGAGGCAGCCGAGGCCGGACTCCACGTAAGTACCTGCCTGTCGCCGGGCGAGTCCACCTGGACCCTCGAGGACCAGCGCGTCATATTCTCGCTGCTGGACAGTGCAGCCATAGCTGCGACCCTCAGCCCCTCGCTGGTCATGTATCCACTCAAGACCCTTTCACTCGCCATGGGCAGGGGCAGGGAAAAGCTGGGGCATGAGGGTGGGAGCAATTGTGACTTTTGTACGATCAAGAACCGCTGCGCCTTCCGGAACCGGAGGGCTACTCTTCCCGTAAAGGAAACGACATGAGCGAGACAATCATCACCAGGGGCGATGCACGCGTAGTGATCAGCCCCGGCAAACCGACAGTCATCATCGGCGAGCGCATCAATCCCACCGGCAAGGACTGGCTGAAACAGGCCATCCGTGAGGGGGACTGGATACGGGTCGGAATCCTGGCCCAGGAGCAGGTCGCTGCGGGTGCGGTCATCATCGACGTGAACGTGGCTGTGTCCGAGGCGAGGGAGGTCGAGACCCTTCCGCGAGCTGTAGAGGCCGTGCAGAAGGCCGTATCGGTGCCCCTCTGCCTCGACTCAGGGGATCCCGCTGCGCTCGCTGCCGCCCTGAGCGTCTGCGACGGCAAGGTCATCATCAATTCAGTCGACGGGAACCGGGAAAAACTCGACGCGATACTCCCCCTGGCCCTGAAATACAAATCGGCATTGATCGGTTTGGCCATGGACAAGGAGTCGGGAATACCCAAGACCGCTGAACAGCGCGTGGCCATTGCCCGCAGGATCCTTGAAGCAGTGATCGAGGCCGGCATCCCCAGGGAGGACCTGATCATCGATTGCCTGACCCTCGCGGTGAGCGCGGACCAGAGCATGGGACCGGTGGCGCTGGAGACCATGCGCCTCGTGTCCCGCGAGCTGGACCTCAATGTCAACATGGGTGTGAGCAACATTTCCTTTGGCCTTCCCGAGCGGCCCCTCCTCAACGCGACCTTTATTGCGATGGCCTGCGCATCGGGACTGACCTGCGCCATCATCAACCCGCACATGCTGCCTGTGGTCCATGCCCTCCAGGCCTCCGACGTTCTCCTCGCCCGCGACAGGAGGGCACTGGGATTCCTCAAGGCCTATCGCGCGCGCCTCAAGGCCCAGGAGGCGGAGGGCGGCGGTCCGGCAATCTGAGGTCCTGAGGGCCTGATCCAGCAAGCAGCTGCTGGAGCCAGGGAAAATGGAAGGGGGCAGGAACAGCTAGTTAGTTGTTCCTGCCCCTCGTGCTTCCACTGGCCTGAGCCCCGGAGATCCATGGCTCCGGCTCGGATCGTCGCGCTGCGACAGCCCTACACCGGCGCCTTGAGCTCCTTGATCCTCGTGAGGGTGCCGAGGGTCAGCGAGAAGATGACGATCATCCCGCGGAAGAAGTTCTGGTAGAAGGAGGGCACGTTGGCGAAGAAGATGATGTTGTTGAGGAGTCCGAGGATGAGGGCGCCGACTATGGCTCCCCAGATGTTGCCCCTTCCCCCGGACATCGCGATTCCGCCGATGACTACCGCTGCTATGGAATTCATCGAGTAGGCAGTGCCCGAGCGATACTCACCCGAGGCTGTCAGCATCAGGAGGCACATGCCACCGAGTCCGACGAAGATCCCTGCGAAGAGGTGGGACATCAACCTCACGCGGTTTACCTTGATGCCGGAGGCGAAGGCCGCTTTCTCGTTGCCACCGACAGCATAGATGTGGCGATAGAAGGCTGTCCGGCTCACGATGAACCACAAAAGGAGTCCACAGCAGAGGATGACGACGGGCATCGGAATGCCGAGGAAGGCCTGACGGTAAGCCTTATAGAAGAACTTGGGGACATAGCCACCGGGTGTCGGCATGATGAGGATCGTGGATCCGAGGACCACGCCCGAGGTGGCGAAGGTAGCGATGAAGGGCGGGAGCCTGAGCCGGCCGATGAGGAGACCATTGAAGCCTCCGACCATCACCGTGATGACGAGGCCGAGGGCGACAATGAGGGCTACGTTCGTGTCTGTCATCGACTTTGCCGCGATGATCGTGTACAGCGACATGGTCGCACCGATGGAGAGGTCCACGCTGCCGGAGAGGATGATGATGCCTTGTGCGAGGGCAGCGAAGATCAGTGGCGTGAACGACATGAAATTCGAGGTCAATATGTCCCTGCTGAAAAAGTCGGGCTGCAGCGCGACATTGACGATGAGGAGGACGAAGAGGATGGCGAGTCCCATCGTCGAGGGATTCTGGAAAGCCCGCCGGAACTTGTCTCCGTAGCCGTTTCCGTCAGTCATTGCATACCCCCTTCGTGAGTGACGATGTCAGTATGCTTTCGTCCGTGATCTGTTCTCCCTTGATCTCATCAACGATGCGCCCTTCGAACATGATGACGACCCTGTCGCAGTTTGCCCGGAGTTCCTCGACGGCGCTCGCATAGAGGACGACCGAGGTCCCCGCATCGGCGAGTTCGCGGACGAGGAGGTAGAGGGCGTCCTTGGCCTGTATGTCGATGCCCTTGGCGGGGTCGTTGAGGAGGAGGAGCTTCGGAGTGAACTGGAGCCACTTTGCGAAGACCACCTTCTGCTGGTTTCCTCCGCTTAAGTTGCTGACGACATTGCGCGCATTGGGAGGATTTACGCCGAGTTTCTTCGCCAGACCCTCCGTCATCCTGAAAAGGGACTTGACGTCAAGGAAGAAGCCTGCAGCTCCCATGGGAAAGCGGGGATATATCACGTTCTCGAAAATATCGAGGTTCATGAACAGGCCGTCTCTCTGCCTGTCGCCGGGCACAAGGAAAATGCCCTTCCTGACTGCCTCGCGGGGGTGGCGGAGCCTCACTTCCTTGCCCTCGAGGAGTATCCTGCCCTGTGTCCGCGGGAGCATCCCCGACATCATCAGGACTAGTTCTTCCTGACCCTGGTCAGCGAGCCCGCCGATGCCGAGGATCTCGCCCTTTTCGACCTTGAGGCTTACCCCGCATACATCGAGATCGTGGGATGCCACCTGGAGTTCCAGGGTAGTCTCTTCCGATGCCGGCCTGTTGCGCGAGCCGCTCGCCGCGTTTTCTTCCCTGGCATGTCCTGTCACCAGGGGAACGATGAGGTTCTCGTCGCGGGCCTGGGTCTGGAAGTCGACCACTCCTGCCCCCTTCCCGTTGCTGAAAGCATAGACAAGGTCGCAGAGCCTGACAATTTCCCAGAGCCGATGGGAGATGAAGATGACCGAGACACCTTCCTTCTTGAGGTCCATTACCTTCTTGAAGAGCTTTTCCACATGCGCGTAGCCGAGTGAGGCTGTCGGCTCGTCAAGGATGAGGAGGCGGGGCGCCTGGAGGAGGGCTTTCGCGATTTCGACCATCTGCTTCTTTTCCGAGGTCAGCGAGTAGACCTTTTCCTCGATGGCGAGATCGGCGAGGTCAAGCTCGTCGAGGAGGAGCCGTGCCTTGTCCTTCGCGATGCGGTTGTTCGGGAAAGGCCCAAAGCTGTGGGTCTCGTTGCCAAGGCTGATGTTCTCCCAGACGGAAAGTTCCGGGATGAGGCTCAGGTGCTGGTGGACATGGACTATCCCATGACGCTTGGCGTCGCCTGGAGATCGGATAACCGTGTGCTTGCCGTCAATGGAGAGGGAACCCTCATCGGACATGGTCTCTCCCGAGCAGATGCGGGCAAAGGTAGACTTTCCCGAACCGTTGGCACCCACGAGGCCGCAAACCATCGGTCCCTCGAAAGCCAGTTCCACTCCGTGGAGGGCG
>JBMOIK010000333.1:0-4879 GCA_049317365.1 Rectinemataceae bacterium
TGTCGCTGGCCTTTGCAAGGCCGGGACCGTCACCGGCCCTGGCGGCGCCGTGACCCTCACCTGAGGCTGCGAGGGCCTTCCCGAAAAGCGCAGCAAAGGAACCCTCGGGAGGCTTGCCTTTCGCAGCCCTGGAAAAGGCCCCGCCTGCCGCCGCACCGGCAGCCCCGGAAACCGGGGCTGCCGGCGCTGAAGCCGGGGCAGGAACCTTCGCAATTATGTTCGATGCGTTTGCGATCGTACGAGCGCTCCTTTCTCCTCTCCATGACGGGGGAGCGCTCCGGACCTCAGGGGAAGGCGGAGGGCTTGATCGTCATTTTCCGCTGGATGTCGGCCGATCGGATCGGCGGCATCAGGGAGAGCCAATAGGGAACGATGGAGGGTGTGCCGGCAGCCTTGGCCTGCGATTCGACAGCCCTGAAAAGGTCGATGACCGACTGGTCATCGAGCGCCTTCAGGATCTCCACGGCCTTCGCCGGCGGCATGCCAGTCAGATAGACGGCATTCTGCGCGACGTTGGCCTTTCTATCATCGTACTGTTTCACCGTCTCGTTGAAGGATTTCTCTCGATCATCGAGGGCGCGGACCCGATCCTCGAGCTCCTGCACCTTCTGCCCGGAACCGGACTCGGCCTTGACCAGCTCCGACTCGCGCTTGTCGAGCTCTTCGGAACGGATGGTCAGCGATTCAAGGCGCTTGGCAAAGCGTTCCTCGTCGAGGAGGGTGGGACTGGTCACTGGAATGGTCGAGCCCTTCCTGGCCTGTATGCCGACCAGGCGGTAGGCGGGGCCAAGCACCGATTTGGCATTGACGAGGCCAAGCCAGTCGAACCATACGAGTCCACCCGCCACGAGGGCGATGATGAGAATAAGTAGAAGCGCGACCCTTCCGAGCACACGCGGTTTGCCGATGCCTGCCATGTCCTATCGACTCCCCGCCCCGACAGTGGGCCTGGAAGAAGCGCCGAAGGCCGGCCTCCTGACCAGGTCGTCGAGGGCCTTCGTTTCCTCGCGGGCCGCAAGACGGTAGTAATCCGCTTCGCGCCTCTCGCGCAGCTTGTCGACCGCCTCGCGGTCGCGCCTCTTGGAAAGATATTCCGCACGTGCCTTCTCGCGCTCCGACTCCGCTTTCAGCAGCTCGGCGGAAAGGCGCTCTCGCTCGGTGTCGAGCCTCGCACGGTACAGCTCCGAAGCCATGAAGTCAGGGATTGAAAGGCCCCGCCCTGAACGCTCCTTGATGGCCTTCGCCCTCGACACGAGGTTTGCTTCGATGCGACCCTCGAGGATGGCGCAGGCTCCGGCCTTCTCCGCGAGTGCGAGCTCGGAGCGTTTTTCATGGAAGGCCCGCAGCTCAAGAAGGTGGGCCAGCTTGAAACGGAAGCGCTTCATGCCTGGCCTCCCGATGCCGCTGGTTTCTGGGCCTGCGCAAGGCCGTCGCTCCCGCCGTCCGGCCCGTCATCGTCGAAATCGCCGCTCACGACTATGCGGATCCTTTCTTCGCCTGCGCGGGAAGCCTCGGCGATCTCTTCGGGCGAAATCTCGATGCCTGCGATGCCGCCAAGCTTCCGCAGCGTATCGGCGATGGGAGCCTTGTCCTCGATGTCCTGGGTGAGGAAATCAAGTACGACGGGGCGTCGGTCGATGGCCTCGTCCACCTCGGCGTTCGAACCCTTCAGGTAGGCGCCGATGGTTATCATGTCCTCGTTTTCGGAATAGATGGCGAGCTGCTTCCGGACATAGCCCATGACCTTGCGCGTTGCAGGCCCGGTGACGGCGCCGGTGAGCCGCGATACGGACTTAAGCGCGTCGATCGCCGGGTAGTGGTAGCGTTCGGCGAGCTTCCGGTCGAGGACGATGTGCCCGTCGAGGATTCCGCGGACTGTGTCAGCCACGGGCTCGTCCATGTCGTCCCCGTCCACCAGGATCGTGTAGATGCCGGTGATGGAACCCTTTTCGGAGGTGCCCGAGCGCTCGAGGAGCTTGGGCATCGAATCGAAGACCGAGGGAGTGTAGCCGCGCGTGGTCGGTGGCTCGCCCGCGGCCAGGCCTATCTCGCGCTGGGCACGTGCGAAGCGGGTCACCGAGTCGAAGAGGAGCATCACATCCTTGCCCTGGTCGCGGAAATACTCGGCGACGGCCGAGGCCACGTAGGCTCCCCTGAGCCGCGCCAGCGGGGGTGTGTCCGAGGTCGAGACAATTACGACGGAACGGGCCAGACCCTCGGGGCCCAGGTCGTTCTCGAGGAACTCGCGGACCTCGCGGCCCCGCTCTCCGATCAGGGCGATCACGTTGACGTCGGCGTCGGTGTTGCGGGCTATCATGCCCAGGAGGGTGGACTTGCCGACGCCCGAGCCGGCGAAGATGCCCATGCGCTGGCCGCGCCCGAGGGGGATGAGGCCATCGATGGCCCGCACGCCAGTCACGACACGGCGCGTTATGCGCTTCCGGGTGAGGGCGTTCGGGGGCTTGGCCACCGCGGGGTAGAAGAGCTCAGAGGAGATGTCGCCCTTCCCGTCGGCGGGACGGCCCATGGAATCGAGGACCCGCCCGAGGAGGCGGTCGGAAACGGGGACGTGGAGCTGCTCGCCGGTGGCCACGACCGGACAGCCGACCTCGATGCCCTCGAGGGCCTCGTAGGACATCAGCTGTACAGCGTCCTCGCGGAGTCCCACCACCTCGGCATATGAGGATTTGCCAGACCTCGGGGAGAGGATCTGGCAGACCTCCCCGATGACAGCGCTCGGCCCCCGGGATTCCACCAGGAGCCCGAGGACCTTGGTGACCCGGCCGACATACTTGATGGGATCGGTCCGCTCGACCGCTGCGAGGTACTTCGTGAAGGTCTTCTTAGTACGGATCATTTAGGGCAGGGCCTTTCCGCGGGCACGGATGGGCGAGACCTCGAGGATGCGGTCCTCGAGCTCGGAGAGCTGGCTGGAGATGCGCGCGTCGATCTCGCCGAAATCGGTCTCGATGACACAGCCCCCGCGGTCGATGGTCGTGTCCTCGACGACAGTGAGACTCCGGGCGTTCTCGGCCATCTGGACAAAATCCTTTATATGGGAGCTGGTCAGCTCGAGGTCGGCCATGTTTACCCTCACGACCACGTCGGCCTTGGTCTTGAGCTTCCTCAAGGCCTGCTGGATGTTCAGCACCACGACCGACTTCTGGTTCTCGGAGATGACCTTGACAACCTTGCGGGCGACCAGGAGCACGAGTTCCACGACCTGCGTCTCCGCCTGCTCGAGGATCTCTCCCCGCTTTTCCATCGCGCGGTCGAGGATGACGTGGATGCGCGTGACCAGGCGCTCGACCTCGCCCACACCTTCCTTGAAACCCTCGTCGCGGCCGGCCTCGCGGCCCCGTTTGGTGGCTTCCTTCTCGGCGGCCTCGACCTTGGCGATGGCCTGTGACTCGAGTTCTGCGATCCTCGACTCGGCCTCGGAGACGATGCGGGTGGCTGCTTCCTCGGCTTCCTTCCGTATCTTCTGGGCTTCGTTGCTCTTGCGCCGGACCTCCTCGAAGGCCGCCGCCTCGGCATCCTTCCGGATCATCAGCGCCTCGGCCCGTGCCAGGGTGACCATCTTGTCTTTTTCGGCCTCCCAGTTGGCCTTGAACATCTCCGCCTCGCGGCGGAGGTCGTCGGCGGTCGGACCGCTGTATTCGGGGATCGCGTCCAGGTCGGCCTCTGCCACCTCCAGCTCAGCTTTGCCCTCGGGGGCAAGCTGGCCGATTATCATCCTCGACTGCAGGGCGACTATCTCGCCGGGCCGGAATATGTGCTTAGTCGGCATAGGTCACCCCGGAGGCGGAGCTTCGGCATCGGACGGACGGTGGGCCATTGCTAAACATCGTCCCCGCGCGACCGTAGTCGCGCGCGGATTCGCGGTACGCGAATCCGCGACATCGGGAGAGGAGAAGGCTATTGGACCAATTCATCGCCTTCTCCGGCGCGGAGAAGCCATTTTCATTGCACAAGTTCATCGCCTTCTCCGGCGCGGAGAAGCCATTATCATTGCACAAGTTCATCGCCTTCTCCGCGAGAGATGATGATCTCGCCCTTCTCTTCAAGACTCCTGATAATTGATACTATCTTTTGCTGGGCTTCCTCGACGTCCTTCAGGCGGAGGGGACCCATGTACTCCATGTCCTCCTTGAGCATCGTCGCGGCGCGCTTGGACATGTTCTTGTAGATCTTCTCCTGCACCTCGTTGTCGACGCCCTTGAGCGCCTTCGCGAGCTCCTGGGCATCGACCTCGCGCATGACCTTCTGGATGGAACGGTCGTCGAGGAGGACGATATCCTCGAACACGAACATCTTCTTCTTGATCTCCTCGGCCAGGTCCGGCGAGTCTTCCTCAAGGGCCTCGATGATGCCCTTTTCCGAGGTGCGGTCGACAAGGTTGAGGATCTCGACGATGGATTCGACGCCGCCTGCGGCGGTGAAATCCTCGCTCGACAGCGTCGAGAGTTTCTTTTCGAGGACACGCTCGACTTCGCGCAGGGTCTCGGGCGAGGTCCGGTCCATTCCGGCGATGCGCTTGGCTATGTCGGCCTGGATCTCGTGCGGGAGCTTCTGGAGGATATAGGCGGACTTGTTGGGCTCGAGGTAAGCCAGGATGAGGGCGATGGTCTGGGGGTGCTCCGTCTGGATGAAGTTGAGCAGGTGGGCCGGATCGGTGCGGCGGATGAAGTCGAAGGGCCGTACCTGCAAGGAAGAGGTCAGCCGATTGATTACATCTATGGCCTTCTGCGATCCGAGGGCCTTCTCGAGGAGTTCCCGCGCGTAGTCGATGCCGCCGGAGGAGATGAACTCCTGGGCCATCATCAGCTCCTGGAACTCGGCCAGGACCTGGTCCTTGTGCTCGGACTCGACCGAATCA
>JBMOIK010000334.1:0-4869 GCA_049317365.1 Rectinemataceae bacterium
TATATTGAATAGAAAAGGACCTGGAAGACCGAGTTGAAGGCAACGAGGCCCGCGCAGTACTCGGTGTCGCCTTTGGCCAGGTTGTTCCACACGATGACCATGGCGATGCAGCGTGCCAAACCTATCATGATGAGACCGACCATGTACTCTGGCCTGTCGCCGAGGAAGATGATGGCCAGCGCGGTCATCAAAATGGGACCAATTACCCAGTTCTGGACCAGGGAGAGGACGAGGACCTTCCTGTCCCGGAAGACGTCCTTGACTTCGTCATACCGTACCTTGGCCAGGGGAGGGTACATCATCAGGATGAGGCCGATGGCGATGGGGATGTTGGTGGTCCCGACCGAAAGGCGGTCCCAGAAGGCGGCGACACCGGGGACCAGGGATCCGGCCAGGACACCGAGTGCCATGGCGAGGAAGATCCAGAGCGTGAGCCAGCGGTCGAGGAAGGAGAGGCGCTTGGTAATCCCTTCGGACATATTAACTCCTGGGAAACGGGTTAGGGTGGAAGCGGACAGCAACGATTGTTGGTTTGGCTGCTGACAATGTCAAGGCTTCATAGACGGCTGCATCGACTACTGACGCTGTGCGGCGCATGCTAGTATCCATCGCAGACGCAGCGGAACAGGATGTCTGCGCCAGGGGGAGAAGGAAATGGGTGTTTCGCTGAAGCCAGCAAGCGAATCCTTGATGGCTGAGCAGTACGTGACGGAGCCGGCAGCCTTTGCCCAGGCCATCTTCGAGGAGTTTTACCGCCTCATCGCTTCCCCAGGCTGGAAGAGCCATGCCGGCCGCACAAGCCCCAAGGCTGGTGCCTGCCTGGTCGAATCCTGCCTGGTTGCGGGACCCTTAGCCGCTTCGGGGGTTTTCCTGACCCGTTCCACGGGAATTATCCGGATGCCCGCCGGGGAGCTTTTCGATCACCTTGTCTCCCCCGAAGGTTATGCGGTCATAGACCCGATGAGCGATCCCCGTGATCATCTTGCCTCCCCCCTGGAGCGCTATTCCTGGAAACCAGCTTGTCGCCTCGAAGCCGCACGATCAGCAGCCCGGCTGCCCTTCATGCGTGAACGGGAATTCGTCGTCATGAACGCGATAGATCCGGGGGCGCGACTCTTCGTGTCCAAGTCCATCCTCCACGCGGCCTGCCCCGGCGGGAGCCGCTATTCCGCCCTGGCCCAGGCCAGGAAGGGACCGATCAGGGCCCTCAATACCTTCGGCATCGAGGTGGCGGTCCAGGACCCGGCACATAGCAGGGTACGCTGTATCAATTATGCCGACCTCGCGGGGATCATCCCTCCGGGACCGCTCAACACCGTCAATACGAGATTCTTCCTCCAGGCCCTCTACAAGAGGATCGGGCGCCTGGCCAAGTTGCAGAGCGCGTAACTTTGTCTTGACCTCGAAGGCTGCTTGACCCAAGAATCCCGCCATATGAAGCAGCATGATGTCGTGGTAGTGGGAGGCGGCATGGCGGGACTCACCGCTGCCGCCTATCTCGTCCGCTCTGGACTTGACGTCCTCGTCTGTGAAAAGGAGGCGAAGCCCGGCGGCCTTGTCAGCTCCTTCGAGCGCGATGGTTTCACCTTCGATGGCGGAGCCCGTGCTGTCGAGAATTCGGGCATCGTGCTTCCCATGCTGAGGCAGCTCGGCATCGAGGTCGAATTCGTTCCGAGCACGGTCTCGATAGGAATCGGTGCCGAACTGCTCCGGCTAACCTCTGGAGACAGCCTTGCCGACTATCGGGCACTCCTCGAGCGCGAATTCCCGCAAAGCAGGCCCGATGTCATCCGGATCATCGCCGTGATCCGCAAGGTGATGGACTACATGGACGTCCTCTACGGCATCGACAATCCCCTCTTCCTGGATCTCAAGAGCGACCCCAGCTATGTCTTCAAGACCATCCTGCCCTGGATGCTGAAATACCTCTTGACCATGCCCAAGGTCGCCCGGCTCACACAGCCGATCGACGAATACCTTGCATCCCTTACATCCAACCAGGCCCTCATCGACATCATCGACCAGCACTTCTTCAAAAAGACGCCCTGCTTTTTTGCTCTGAGCTATTTCAGCCTCTACCTCGACTACCTCTATCCCAAGGGCGGAACGGGTGTCATCCCTGCGAAACTCGAACAGTACATACTTGCCAAGGGCGGGAATATCAGCTGTGGCATGGAGATCGTCGCTGTCGATCCCGGGCGGCACAGCCTGTGTGACTCAGGCGGAGCTGAGCATTCCTACAGGAAACTCATCTGGGCAGCTGACCAGAAGACACTCTACCGCATCCTCGATGCCACGACACTTCCCGTAGGGGCGAAGCGCGCTCTGGTGGAGGCGAGGCAGGCGGTCCTCGCCGACAAGAAGGGTGGAGACTCGGTCTACTCCCTCTTCCTTTCCCTCGACATCGACAGGAGCTACTTCGCCGAGGTGGCGAGCGCCCACCTTTTCTACACACCATCGCGGCTCGGACTTTCCACGGTGGATCTCAATGAGCTTAGGCTCCCGGCCCCGGCTGAAGGACAGTACTCCCTCGATCGATCCCGCATATTGGCCTGGACCAGGCGCTACCTTGAACTGACGACCTATGAGGTCTCCTGTCCCGCCCTCCGCGATCCGGACCTGGCACCAGAGGGAAAAACAGGACTAATTGTGAGTACCCTGATGGAGCATTCCCTCCATCGCCACGTCTCCACCCTCGGCTGGTACGAGGAGTACCGCGCCTTCTGCCGGGCTTGCATCGTAGAGGTGCTTTCCGCAGGCATTTTCCCGAGGCTGCGAGGCGCAGTCATCCATGCTTTCGACTCGACACCACTGACCATTGAGCGGCTCACGGGCAACGCCGACGGAGCCATCACCGGATGGGCCTTCACCAACGATCCCCAGCCTGCGGTGCACGACCTGCCCGCAATCGCGAAATCCATTCTCACGCCCATTCCGGACGTCCTGCAGGCCGGTCAGTGGACCTTCAGCCCCGCAGGCCTGCCCATCAGCATCCTGACGGGGAAGCTGGCTGCCGACCAGGCGATCAAGGAACTGGCAAAAGGCCGGTAAGGGTCTGGCTGGAAGCCCAGACCTTCTTGCCAAGTTCGCGGTCAAGAGTGTGGGCTGCGGGCTTTTCCTCGAGCGTCAGGTGGAAAAACAGGCCCGAGAGCTTGGCTGCTTCGGGGGCTGCCGCCAGGAAATGGAGGGCCTGGCCCGAGATGGCAGGATCCTTGAGCATGGGCTGGATCACGAGGCGGCTGAAGAGCCTGTAGAGCGGGCCGTTGTTCTGGCCGATATTGGTCCGGACGTCACCTGGATGCATGGCGTTGATGGTGACCCCGCTGCCCTCGAGCCGGTCGGCGAACTCCCAGACACAGAGCAACTGGGCTGTCTTCGAAGCGCCATATCCGCGCAGGCCCGTGTAATGCCTCCTGTTCCAGCCGAGGTCCTCGAGATCAAGGCCTCCAAAGCGGTGTCCCTCGGAATTCACCTGGATGATCCTGGCGGGAGCACTCGTCTTGAGCCGGTCGAGGAGGAGGGAAGTAAACAGGAAGGAGGCAAGGTGATTGACACAATAGGTAAGTTCATGGCCTGCCTTGGTCATGATGCGAGCTGTGGAATGGATACCCGCGTTGTTGATCAGGACATCGATGTGCGGACAGGCGGCCAGGACCTCCGCAGCCGCGCTGCGCACCGAACCGAGGTCGGAGAAATCGCCGACTACCAGGTCTGCCCGGATCCCATGCCGCGCAACGAGGCCTGCACGGATGGGCTCGGCCTTTTCCCGGTTGCGGCAGACCATGACGAGGTCGGCACCTGCGGCTGCCAGCCGCTTTGCGGCTTCGAGCCCGACCCCGGAGGTCGAGCCGGTAACGACACAGCACTTCCCCCGCATCGAGGCTTCGCTGCTCTTCTGCACCGCCTTGCGGCTGGCCAGGAATTGCAGCTCTTCGGGGAGTTCCCGCTTCACGCGTTCACCCCTTCCCTCATCCGAAGTACTTCCGCATGAAACCGCGGTAGCCCTTCCTGAATCCCGGAATGCCATTGAAGATGTCGCCCCAGAGATCGTAGTAGTCGCGTTGGGCGATGATCCTCCCGTCAGCGTGGAGGGTCAGCTTGGTGGAGCCATACATGGGGGTGCTCGGGAATTTCCGGAACATCATGGTCATCGTCCACTCAAGGAAGATCGAGTTCCCGCCCTGGGCCACCTTGTGGATGTCCATGCGCAGCTGCTCGCAGCGCTTGGTGAGCCTGTCGCAGAGTGCGATGAACGCTTCCTTGCCTTCCACCCGCTGGATGGAATCCTGGAACACCACGTCGGGATGATAGTGGGGAAAGATATGCGACCAGTCGGGCTTGCCCTCGGTGTTGTAGGTCCTTGACCAGAGTTCCTTCACCGTATCGACCGAGAGCAACTCCGGGGATCCTGGGGCAGGTTGGCGCATTGGGTCATTGCTATGCATGCCATCATGATACTTCGAAGGGGCGAAAGGGGAAAGGCCCTGCTATCCCTTGGAAAGCGAGGCTGACGGCGATCATAATTATTTGTCGGCGGGGACGTCGTAATATTCCGAAAAACCATTGTCGTGCGTCCGGGGAATGACATACATGCAGATGTTGCCTTCGTCGGAGTCGTCAAGTGCCAACCAGACCGTGACGACTTCCATGGGCTCGAGAATGCCCTTCCAGTAATTGGAATCCTCCTGCCAGGGCACAGGGAGGCTGCCTCCCGGGGGCTTGGCGATGAAGTGGGGGACGTCCATCAACTCGGGACGCTGCCCTGGCTTCAGGGCAGCCAGGAGCTCCGCGAAATGGGTCTTCAGCGCCTTGAACTTCCAGTCGCCCAGCATCGGTGCCTGGCGAAGGAGATACCCTTCAGTGTTATAA
>JBMOIK010000335.1:0-4861 GCA_049317365.1 Rectinemataceae bacterium
CCTCTGGTTTGCGGGAAGGTCCAGGCCCTCGGTTTCCTACGATTTCGCCAGCATCCCTGCATACAGTCCCAGCTCACTTGATACGGCAGCCGCGAGCGCCATCATCGGGAGCCTCTGGCCGATCCTGCCCGCAGTGGGATCGATGGCTACTGCCGCAGCGGCCAATGACTACGCCAAGGGCTTCCCTCTGTGGCTGGGTCTTTCCCCAGTGCCCACCAGGGCATCCGCCATCATGGTATTGCGTGCCTTTCCCACAGCTCTCGCAATTGAAGACCTTTCCATTTCTGACCATGATTCCCTTGAAATAGCCCTTCGCGGCTTCATGACCCTCGAGGAAGCGCGTGAGGCTTTTCTGGCAGCGCTCCGGAGCGCAGGCTTCAACGAGGCCAAGCCCGGCGCTGCTTCCGGTTCAGTCCTGGCCTTTGAGCTGGAAGGGCGCGAGCCGGCCAGCCGCCCTTGAAGCGCTTCCATCCTGACGGGTATGGTCTGGCGATGTCGCGCGGCTACCTCGATCCACCGGTCCCCATTTTTGCTGTGGCGACCGCGCCTGGCGCTGCCGCACTGGCCGTGATCAGGCTCGGCGGTGCAGGCTGCATCGAAGCGCTTGCCCTGTGTTTTTCGCGGCCTGGGCGATTGCTGGCAGCTCCGGGCCACTCTCTCGTGCATGGCATGATCATCGATTCGCGTGACGGGGAGCACATCGACGAGGTGGTGGTTTCAATCTTCCGCGCGCCGCGAAGCCCGAGCGGTGAGGACCAGGCAGAGATATCCTGCCATGGCTCGTCCGCGGTCCAGAGGCGCATTATCGCCTGTCTGGGCTTGGCGGGATTGCAGCCGGCCCTACCGGGCGAATTCGCGTTTCGGGCCTTTGCGAATGGCAAAGGCGATCTCGTCAAGACGGAAGCCATCAACGAACTCGTATCTGCCGCGAGCGAAGGCGGTCGTGTGGAGGCTCTCAAGCGTCTCGGGGGTGGGTTGTCGGCACGGCTTGCTGCAATGCGCAGGGGCCTTGTCGGCTTGCTGGCTGAGGCGGAGGTGCGCCTTGATCATGCCGAGGAGGACGGCTCGCCAGCGACGCTCTTTCCCTATGACGCGCTGGCTTCCGCCCGCGACGAATGTGGGAAGCTTGCCGCCTCGTGGCAGGCGGGACGGCTTTATCGCGAGGGCGCACGCGTCGTTCTGGCCGGATCGACCAATGTCGGCAAATCGAGCTTGTTCAATCTTCTTGTTCGCGAGGAAAGGGCCATCGTCAGTCCCGAACCTGGCACCACCCGCGACTGGATAGAGTCTGGTTTCGAGCTCGAAGGCGTTCCTGTCCGGCTCATCGACACTGCCGGGCTTCGTTCAGAGGTCGGACAGGTCGAGGCCCAGGGTATCGATCGCAGCCGCTCCTGGGTGGAACAGTCGGACCTCGTGCTCCATGTCGCAGATGCTCTCGTCGGCCTTACCATCGAGGATGCCAGCCTCCTTGCGGCGAGGCCAGACGCGCTTCGCCTGTGGAACAAGGCCGATGCGAGGGCTGCCCTGCCGGCCCCGGAAGGCTGGCTGGCGGTCTCCGCGCTGAATGGTGATGGCATCCCCACGCTTCTTGAAGCACTGGGCACAAGACTGGCGGGCCTCGTCGGGCGATGCCGCGGCGCCCGGTCGGCCCACGACGAATTCATCATCTCCAATCCCCGGCAGCGAGATCTCCTACAGAGGGCGACCGCAGCCCTGGGGGCGGCGCTTGTCCTCATCGATGCGACGGCACCCGGCCATCCGGGTGGCGATAGTACTAGTACTGATGAAGCTGGATGCCCGGGGCAGTGGCTTGATGCGGTTGCTGTCGATGTCCGCGATGCTGCCGATGCGATCGGTGAGCTCACCGGGGAGATATCTTCGCCCGAGGTCCTCGATGCGATCTTTTCCGGCTTCTGCCTGGGCAAGTGAGGAGCTGCATGGATTACGAGGCGATCGTCATCGGCGGGGGCCATGCCGGCATCGAGGCTGCGCTGGCGCTTGCGCGCATCGGGCACCAGACCCTCCTCGTGACACAGAATCCAGATACGATCGGCAGGATGTCCTGCAACCCGGCCATCGGAGGTCTCGGCAAGGGCAACCTTGTCCGAGAGATCGATGCCCTCGGCGGCGAGATGGGTCGGCTCATCGATGCGTCAATGATCCAGTTCCGCATGCTCAACACATCGAGGGGGGCCGCGGTTCAGGCGCCGCGGGCCCAGGCTGACAAGGCCCTCTACGCTACGCTGGCGCGCGGCGCGATAGAGGGGCAGATCGGGCTTTCGGTGCGCATGGACACGGTGACGGAACTCCTTGTCGACCCGGGCAGCCGGGCTGTCTCCGGGGTACGCACCGAGCGTGGCGAGGAAATACCGGCCAGGGTCGTTGTCCTCACAACTGGTACCTTCATGGGTGGGAAGGTCTTCATTGGCTCCTGGAGCGCCCCCTCTGGACGGCTGGGAGAACCGGCTGCCCTGGGCCTCGGGGACGACCTGCGCCGCCTGGGTTTCCGCGTGGGCAGGCTCAAGACAGGGACGCCCGCCCGCGTGAAGGCCCGCAGCGTCGACTTCTCCCGGATGGAGGTGGACCGTGGCGACGCGAAGCCCCGGCCCTTCTCCTTCCTTACGGAAACGATCGATCGCCCCACCATGCCTTGCTGGATCACGGGAAGCACCGAGGCTACCCATGCGGTCATAAGGGCGAACCTCGGCAGGTCACCGCTGTTCGGCGGATCGATCGTCGGACGCGGTCCCCGCTACTGTCCCTCTATCGAAGACAAGGTCGTGCGTTTCCCGGAACGAGGCAGGCACCAGGTCTTCATCGAACCCGAGGGACCCTGCACCGATGAGCTCTACCTCAACGGCCTGTCGACCTCGCTGCCCGAGGACGTGCAGCTTTCCTTCCTCCGGACCATCCCGGGACTGGAAAGAGTTGACTTAGTACGACCTGGCTACGCAGTGGAATACGACTTCCTCGACCCCCGTGACCTCGATGCATCGCTTCAGTCGAAGCGGCTCGACGGTCTTTTCGTAGCGGGCCAGACCAACGGAACCTCGGGCTATGAGGAGGCTGCTGCGCAGGGCCTCGTCGCGGGCATCAATGCCGCACGCTCCCTCCAGGGCGAGGCTGCGCTCGTGCTCGGGCGCGGGGAAGCATATATCGACGTTCTCATCGACGACATCACCACGCTCGGCGCCGAGGAACCCTATCGCATCTTCACCAGCCGCGCCGAACGGCGCCTCGCCTTGCGCCATGATACGGCTGATCGCCGCCTTACCCCGAAGGGCCGCGAGGTCGGGCTGGTCAGCGACGCGCGCATGGACGCATTCAAGCGCCGGAGCGCGGGCATAGCAGAGATCGAGGTGCTGCTGGGAGCGCGGAGGGTCTCATGGGAGGATGCCGGCGCCGATGCCCGCTTTGTTCCCCATGTCGGCGAGAGCCTGGCCATGGCGCTCCGGGATCCGCGCATCCCCTTCAATCATCACGATTGGTTGAATGACAGCCTTCGGAACCTTCCCGGGAACTGGCTCGAGACGGCGGAACTCGACCTTCGCTATGCTGGCTACGAGATCAAGGAAGCGCGCCTGGCTGCGCGCCTATCTTCGTCTGACCAGCTTCGCATACCGGCAGCCTTCGACTACGCGGGCATCTCGGGCCTCTCGTCGGAGTCACGCGAGAAGCTCGCCATGGCACAGCCGCTGACGCTCGGGCAGCTGGCCCGCACGCCAGGGGTTCGTCAGTCCGATGCTGCCCTTGTGTTGATCGCGCTCACTCGCCGCGTCAGCCCAGGCCACCCCCCAGGGTGATCAGGCCAGACCGATAAGGCCTGCGAGCTCAGAGCGTGCTGCGTCGAGGGCCGTCTGGTACTGCTCGCGGGCCGCGCCGACATTCTGCTTGTAGAAGGCCGCGAACTCCTGGTCCATCATCGGATCGAGGCGGACTTCCTGGCCGAGGCGTGCCGCCATGGCCCGCTCCTTCTCGCGCAGCTTGGGCGCCCACTGCTTCCGGATGACCTGGTCGATATTCTTCATGTCCTCGAGATACTTCCGCAGGAAACCCTCCAGCTGCTGGACCATTCCGGCCACGCGCTTGTCGGCGCCCTTGGCCGGCGCGGTGACGGCGAGGGCCGCATAGGCGGCCGCTATCGCCGGAATCTTCGCCAGCGCAGCCTCGTTGGTCGGCAGCTGGATCTGGGCGGAGACAACTTCATGCATGCCTCCCCGGAGGTGATCCCGTTTTTCCTTCGCGCAGGCCTCGATCGTCTTGACTAGGTCGATCGTTTTTGGATCTTCGAAGAAGCGGCCGATTGCCTTTTTCCCTTCCTGCCTGAGCGCGTTGGCTTCGAGCGTAGCCTCATCGACCCGCATGTCCTTGGTGCGTTCCAGTGCGAGCTCGAGTGCGCTTTTTATCTGTCCCATCCATCAACCTCCGGGAATTCCGCGAACCTTCGCCAGTTCCGGATCGTAGCCCCGGAGATCCTGGCCAAAGGCAATGACCTTGTCGACCACGCTCACCGCGACGATCGCCGCTGCGGCCCATTCGACATATTCGAGAGTTCTAATGCCCTTCAACGGCACGACAAGTTCGAGTATCTGGGCCGCGTACAGAACCATGATCGAGGCTATCGCGGCTTTTCCCATGATCGTCGTCCTCGGCCGCACCGTGCCCCTGGCGAGGAACACGATAGCCATGAAGACAGCCTGTATCCCGAGGCGCCCGACGACCAGCGCGAAAAACCAGGCCGAGATGAGGTGGAAGCTGAAGAATACGATGGTCAGGGCCACGAGCACGGTGTAGTCGCTCGTGGAATCCATCATCTTGCCGATGCGCGTGACCTGCCCGGTTTTCCTCGATACCCAACCGT
>JBMOIK010000336.1:0-4847 GCA_049317365.1 Rectinemataceae bacterium
CGAAGATAAAGTTCATGAGTCCCTATCCTGACGGAGAGTGCGTCTCGTGCCACACTCCCCCTCCCGCCAGCTTTGTGGAGGCAGGAAAATGACGAGAAGGGACTTTCTGAAGAACAGCGCCCTCGGAGTCGGGGGCGCAACGGCGGCCATGCTCGGCCTCCAGATCGTAAACCCCAAAGAGCTCTTTGCCGCCGTCGCAGCGGAAAAGGGCACGACCCGCTGGGCCTTCCTCGTGGACACCTACAAGTGCGTGGGCTGCGGCATGTGCGTAAAGGCCTGCAAGACGGAAAACGAGATACCCTGGGAGGCCAATGCGAGCCGCACCTGGGTCGAGCGCTATGTCATCACCAAGGACGGGAAGCGCTATGCCGACTCCCCGAAGGCGGCGCGGGATGGCTTCACCAATTCGAAGATCGACCTGGGCGAGGGGCATGAGGTAGAGGTCAAGGCCGATGAAATCGACAAGGCCTTCTTCGTACCCAAGCTCTGCAACCAGTGCGAGGATCCCGCCTGCGTACAGGCCTGCCCCGTCGGCGCTACCTACCAGGTGCCCGATGGCGTCGTACTGATCGACCGCAAATGGTGCATCGGCTGCGGCTACTGCATCATGGCCTGCCCCTATGGCGTCCGATTCTTCAACCCGGTGACCCACACCGCCGAGAAGTGCACCTTCTGCTACCACCGCATCACCCAGGGACTCCAGCCCGCCTGCGTGGACGCCTGCGCCTTCGGGGCGAGGAAGATAGGGAACCTCAAGGACCCTGAGGACCCGGTGACGAAGATCATCAAGACGGAGCGTGTCGGGGTTCTCAAGAGCGATTTCGGGACCAAACCGCAGGTCTTCTACATCGGCCTGGATGAGGAGGTCAAGTAATCATGGAAACACTTATCCACGGGGAATTCTGGACGCTCAAGGAGCTGTTCGTTCTTCCCAATGAGTACATCGTCTGGAGCATCCAGATCGTCATGTACCCCTTCATGACCGGCCTCGTGGCCGGAGCCTTCGTGCTCTCCTCGCTGTACCACGTCTTCGGGGTGAAGCAGCTCAAGGACATCGCGCGCTTTGCGCTGGTGTTCTCCTTCTCCCTCCTCTTCGCCGCGCCGATCCCGCTCTTGCTCCATCTCCAGCAGCCCTTCCGCGCGCTCAATGTCATCCTGACACCGCACTTCACCTCGGCCATCGCCGCCTTCAGCGTCGTCTTCTTCACCTACGCCGCGATCGTAGCGGGTGAGCTCTGGTTCCTGTACCGGAAGCACCTCATCGAGACCTTCCAGATGTACAAGGGCAAGACGAAGAAAACCCTCTGGGACAGCCTCATGGTGATCCTCTTCGGAGCCCTGACCCTGGGCGCCCTCGACCTCAGCGAAAAGGCCCTGCACAAGGACGAGAAGGCCATCAAGTTCCTCGCCGCCCTCGGCATCCCGGTGGCAGCCTTCCTCCACGGCTATGTCGGCTTCATCTTCGGCTCGGTCAAGGCCAACGCCCTCTGGATGACGCCCCTCATGCCCGTCATCTTCATCGTGTCGGCCATCGTCTCGGGAGTCGCCCTCTGTGTGCTGACCTACATCATCACGCTGGAAATCCGGAAGTTCCTGGCTGCCAGCAAGGCGAAGCGCGCCGAGGCCCATGTGAAGATTCCCCAGATCGACAGTGCCGACCTTTCGGTCATCCAGCTCTCGGTCCGCTACCTCGTCATATTCCTGGTCTTCGCGATCAGCCTCGAGCTCCTCGACCTGATCTTCAGGGGCTACACCGCGGTCAAGTCCTGGGACATCCTCCGGAGCGTCATCTACAAGAATGACTTCGTCCCGGTCTTCGTCCTCCAGTACGGCATCGGCGACGCCCTGCCCCTCTTGCTCTTCCTCCTGCCGGGCTTCAGCATGCGGCGCGCCCTCATTGGTACTATCTGTGTGCTCTTCGGGGTCTTCATGATGCGCTGGAACGTCGTCATCGGCGGCCAGGCCTTCTCCCTGACCTTTGCCGGCTTCATGCACTACCAGCTCCCGATCATCCCGCACGACATCGAAACGCTGAAGGAAGGCCTCCTGGGCATCATCGGCGTCTTCATCGCACCCTTCTGCTTCTTCTGGGTGGTCAACAAGATCTTCCCGGTGTTCGTGAAAAAGGCCGCTGCCGCCCAGGGCAGCTGATCGGGTGCGGAGGGCCGCTTCTGCGGCTCCCGCTTCCCGGGCCATCTTGTCGCGCTTCCCGAGCTTCCCGCGCAGGCGGGATGAGGGGAAGCGCTTCTTTGTTTCAAGGCGGGAGGCCATGTTCAACATCGGGTTGCCGGAGTTCCTGGTCATTGCGCTGCTCGCCATCGTCGTGATAAAACCCGACCAATTGCCCGGGCTTTTCAGGAACCTGGGCAAGGGGCTCCGGCAGGTCGCCCGGATCAGGAATGAGATCATGGAAGGCCTCCGGGAGGTCAAGCAGGATCTCGGTCTTGACGGGGAGCTTCTCAAAGGCGCCGAGAGCCGGGGCGTTGATGGCCGGGGCTCCGCCAGCGCTGACAGCCTGGGCGCCCGGGGCGGAGCCCAGGGAGACCGCAGCCTGGCCTCAAGGGAAGCAGATGCCCCGAAAGGACAGGCTGCGGCCCCGGGAAGCCCGGCCGCCCCACCGCCGCACAGCGGTACCGAATCGTACGATCAAGGAGGGGGAATATAATGGGGACGACCGAGATTCTTATCATCGCAGCGATAGTGCTCGTGCTCTTCGGGGGAGCCGCGATCCCGAAATTTGCCCGCTCCCTCGGAAGGGCGCGGAAGGAATTCTCCGAGGGAATCGCCGAGGGCGAGACTGAGGGGGACAAGACAAAGCCAGAAAAAAAAGACGGAACTAAAGACGAGAAAAAAGACGCGAAGAAGGTAGCGAAAAAAGAGGAGTGAGCGCTGCGTGGGCTCAGTCCCCGGCTGGAGCCTTCCCCGGCCGGGCAGCCTTGCTCCTCCCCCGGCCCGCGGCGAGGGCAAGCAGGATGCTCACGAAGTAGAGGGCTACAAGGGGTACCGACACCAGGGCGAGGTTGAAGGGATCCACTGTCGGCGTGATGACTGCCGAGAGGGCGACGATGCCGACGACAGCAAAGCGCCAGACCCTGAGAAGGAGCCTGGCTGTCACGATGCCGAGCCGCGCCAGCACGAAGACCAGGAGTGGCAGCTCGAAGCAGAGCCCGATCCAGAAGAGCAGCGAGGTCACGAAGGGGATGTAGTTCTGCGAGGTCCACTCGGTCTTGAAGATCTCGGGGCTGAAACCGGAGAGGAACTGGATCGCCGCAGGTATCATGAAATACCAGGCAAAGGCTGTCCCCAGGGCAAAGAGACCCAGGCCTGCGGGGATCATCCATCCAACAAAGGCGCGCTCTTTTGGAAGGAGGCCCGGAGTCACGAAGGCCCAGAGTTCAACCAGGGCATAGGGCAGGGCCAGGGCAGCTGCCGAGCTGAGGGCGACCTGGAGCCAGGCCGTGACGCTTTCGGTGGGCCCGATCACCTTGAGTTGGGCTCCGTAGGGCTCGATGAGGAGTTTCAAGAGTTCCGGCGTCAGGTAGAGGGCGAGGGCGAAGAGCGCGAGGAACACAAGGGCAGTACGCAGGAGCCGGTTCCGGAGTTCGACGAGATGGTCCATGAAGTTCGGGTTTCCAGACGTGGCCATGGCAGATCCCTTCCAGACATCCCCCACCACTGTGCATAGTGTGCGTCGGCAGGGATCACATAGTGAGGGGCGGCAATTGTGCTGTCAAGGAGAGAGGGAATATCAGGATCATGAAATAGATAAAATAGCGAATATAAACGTATCTCTCTATATTAATCTATAAAAAATATTGCAATAAGACGATTCTTCGGTATAGGATTCCCTACCATGCAAAGGAGCGCGAGGAACCAATGGACAGACTGAAAGATTGTTCCCTGAAACCCGGATGGCTCTCCCTCAGGAAACTCAGGATACTCCTGTTTTCAAGCTGCATGCTCGCCATGGCTGCCAGCAGCTTTGCCCTTTCCAAGGAAGCCGATACCTGCATGGCCTGCCACTCCGACGGATCCATCGCACCCACGGTCGATCTTTCGAAGATGGAATACTCGAAGCATGGTCCCCTCGACTGCAGCCTCTGCCATGCCGATGCGGCAAACCTTCCCCATGACGCCACGAAGATGAAGGCGGATTGCTCGACCTGTCACTCCACCGAGGTCACGGAGTATGACGGGAGTGTCCACGGCACGGCTTTGGCCAGCGGAGACAAGGAGGCGGCTTCCTGCGTGAGTTGCCACGGTGATGGCCACGCCATCATCGCGGCGAAGGATCCTTCCTCGCCGGTCTACCACGTAAACCTTCCAGCCACCTGCGGGCAGTGCCATTCCAAGGGCAAGCTCTCCTCCTCCTCGAACGCGAACGTGAACAACGCCTTTGACATCTATACCGACTCGATCCACGGCAAGGGCGCGATGAAGAGCGGCCTTCTGGTTTCGGCGAACTGCTCGGACTGCCACGGCTCCCATGCCATCAAGCCGAAAAGCGACCCGGGATCGCCGATAAACCGGGCAAATGTGACCACGACCTGCGGCTCCTGCCACGTCAACGTGCTCAAGGACTGGGCCTTGTCGGCCCATGCCGAGGCTTTTAAAAAGGACCCCGTCAAGGGTCCGGTCTGCAGCGATTGCCACGTCGCCCACTCGGTCAACAACGTGCAGAGCGCGAAGGCGCTCAACGCCCTCATGAAGGCCTGCTCCGACTGCCACCAGGGCGAGTTCGGCACCTACCGCGACACCTTCCACGGCGAGGTCACGCAGCTCGGCGACACTTCCCGCGTGGCTTCCTGCGCCAGCTGTCACGGTGCCCACATGGTCCTGCCCACGGT
>JBMOIK010000337.1:0-4804 GCA_049317365.1 Rectinemataceae bacterium
CAGACAAGGAAGCCTATGCATCTGGATCTCGTTGGAATCATCGTTGTCTGCGTCGCAGCAGTCTTGGCGGGCATATCCCGCACAGGCATCCCCGGACTGGGCATGCTCCTCGTTCCCTTGGTAGCCCTGGTCATGCCGGCGATGGCATCGATGGGTTTTCTTCTCCTTATTTTTGTGGCGGCGGACCTAATGTCCGTCGCCTACCTGCGCCGCAGGGTGGCCTGGCCGCGACTTTTCCGCATCCTCCCCTGGACGGTGCTCGGGGTCGTCCTGGGCTACTTTGCCATGAGCTTTGTCACCGAGGCGCTCTTCAAGCCGATGGTAGGCTCGATGATTCTCATTGTCGTTGGGCTCGACCTGGTCAGGCGGAGAGTTGGGCTGGAGTTCGCGCTGGAAAGCCGGAGGTTTGCTGCGGCAGCTGGCATCCTGGCGGGCATCTTTACCATGATGGCCAACGCGGCCGGGCCAATAATGACGATCTACCTCTTGTCGATGAACCTGCCCAAGGAGGAGTTCATCGGCACCAGTGCCTATTTCTACTTCAGCATAAACCTCGTCAAGGTGCCCTTCAGCGCAGCCCTTGGCCTCATCACCTGGCAAGGCCTCAAGCTCGACCTCATGCTCGTTCCCCTCATCGCCCTCGGCTGCCTCTTCGGAGTGCTGATCATCAAGCGGATTTCGCAGCGCTTTTTCAACGACCTGGTGCAGGGCCTGGCCGTCTTGGGAGGGGTCAAGCTGCTGTTCTGAGAGGAATTGCCTCGATCCAGCGGCTGACACCTGTCAACCCTTCGTCCCAATTGACAACAACCGCGGCACGCACAACACTGGGCAATCCTTGGACGGAAAAGGCAGGACAATGACCGGAAAAGAGAGGATCATGGCCACGCTGAGGGGCGAACAGGGTGCCCCCCTGGCCTTCATGCCGATTTCAATGAGCATAGCCGCAGACGAGATCGGGGTGCCCTATCGGCACTACGCCACGGATTTCCGGCAGCAGGCGCGGGGGCAACTCGCCTTCGCCGAGGCCTTCGGGGCGGATCTTGTCTCGGTCATCTCCGACCCGGCGGTCGAGGCCGCAGACCTCGGGGCGGCCATCATCGCCCCGGAGGATCAGCCAGCCTCCCTCGACGACCTCCACTCCCTTCTCGAAGAGAAATCCGCTCTCTCGCGGCTGGCTCTGCCCGCAGGTGGTTCCGGCCGCCGCATGACCAATCGCCTCGCAGCCGTGGAGGCCCTCGCGGCCGCTGGCCCTGCCCTGCTTGTCGAGGGCTGGGTGGAAGGACCCTGCGCAGAGGCCGCCGACCTCCGAGGACTCTCACGATTCATGATGGACCTCTACGACGACCCTGCCTTCGCGACCGAGCTCCTCGACTTTGTGACCGATATGGAAATCGCCTTCGCGCGCGCCCAGATCGCCGCAGGTGCTGGCATAATCGGTGTCGGCGACGCTGCCTCTTCCCTCATAGGGCCGGAGCTCTTCGGCGACTTCATCCTGGAGCGACATCGTCGGTACGTAGAAGCCATCCACGAGGCGGGCGCGCTCGCACGGCTCCACATCTGCGGGAAATCGGGGCCGCTCCTGCCGATGACAGCGAAGCTCGGCTACGACATCATCGATCTCGACTCCATGGTGGGGATTGCCGAGGCCCGGACCGCTGCCGGCAGCGCCCAGGTCTTCAACGGCAACCTCGACCCGGTGAGGGTAGTACGCGATGGAGATCCAGCCTCCATCGCAGCAGCCCTCGGAGCCTGCTCGGCTGAGGCAAAGGGAGCATGGATCGTCGGCGCCGGCTGCGAGATCCCCCGGGGTACAGCCCGCGCCAACATCCTGGCGATGCGCGATTTCGCGAGGGCCTCCCAGCTACCCTGACCCTCCTTGAAGGGTTCCGCGGAACACAGGACTATAGGCGGCACATGACTGCCGACAATCCAGCGCGGAATCCTCCCGCCATCCAATTCACCAATGCCTCAGCCTTCCATGACGGCGTTGAAATCCTCAAGGACTTTAGCCTTTCCATACGGGAGGGAGAGCATCTCTGCATCCTTGGCCCCAATGGCTCTGGCAAGTCCACAGTCGTCCGCTTGATCGAGGGCGACCTCCACGCACGCCATCAGGAACCGCCTCCCCTCCTCCTCTTCGGCGAGGAGAACTGGAGGCTGTATGAGCTGCGCGGTCGGCTCGGCGTCGTATCAGACCGGCTCCAGATGCGGCATGCCCGGGGAGATCTGGTGGCAGACATCCTGCTGTCGGCATTCTTCGGCTCCATCGGTCTGCCCCTATATGTGGACATCACCGAGGAGATGCTGTCTCGGGTAGTCGAAACGGCCGCCTTCCTCGGGATTTCGCGCCTCCTTGAAAGGAGCGCTGCTACACTCTCCTCAGGCGAATTGCGCCGTGTCCTGGTAGGCAGGGCCCTCGTCCACGAACCGGGCATGCTCCTTCTCGACGAGCCCTTCACCTCCCTCGACATCGCTGCCCGGCGGAGTTTTTCGCAGCTTCTCGGGAAGCTCGCCGCGCACGGAAAGGCCATTATTCTCGTGACGCACGAGCTGGCCGAAATCCCCCCGGCGATCGAACGAATCGTGTGCATCAAGGACGGCAGGCTCTTCGCCGACGGCCCCAAGGAGGAGTTGCTTCGCTCCGGGCCACTCTCGGAGCTCTACAGCATCCCCCTCAGGGTTGAGCGCCGAGGCGAAATATACGATTTTTCAGCAGGTCAGGACCCTCCGCTGCTCAGGCGTTAAGGCTGAAGGAAGTCGCGCGCCTGTGATCGGGCCGGGGCATGTGCCAGGGTCTATGCCCACGGCTCAGCTCCTCACCCTGTCCCGCCCCGCTTCCTTGGCCCGATACAGGGCCCTGTCGGCTTCAAGGAGGAGGCTGTCAGGACTATCCTCCGGCTTGGGCAGGGAAGCGGCTATGCCAAGGCTGATCGTCACGACTGGTGCAAGCTCGGAGGCTTCGTGGGGAATGGCGAGGTCCCGCACGTTGCGACGCATCCGCTCGGCGATGAGGCGGGCGGTTTCCAGGGTGCAGTCGCCGAGCACTGCCACGAACTCCTCTCCGCCGTAGCGGGCGACGAGGTCGCCCGGGCGGTTGACGATCTGAAGGGCTCGGGCGATTGACTTGAGGCAGACATCCCCCGCGAGATGCCCATAGCGGTCGTTGTAGTTCTTGAAGAGGTCCACGTCTATCATCACAAGGGCGAGCGAGCGTCCCTCGCGCGCGGCACGCCTTGTCTCCAGCTCGAGAAAGCTCTCGAGGAATCTCCTGTTGGGGATGCCTGTCAGTCCGTCGAGGTTCGAGAGGCGCTCGAGCTGGGCGTTGGATTCCTCGAGCTGGCGGGAACGGGCGGTCAGTATGGCATTGGAGGTGATGAGATCGCGGCGACTCTCCTCGAGGCGCAACTCGGCCATCTTGCGATCGGTGATGTCGCGATAGATGCCATAGACAGCCACCTGGCTGCCCTGGACGAGAATCGGCGCACAGATGAGTGAGACCTCCACGGGAGTCCCGTCCCTGCGGCGGCGGCGCGTCTCCACCGAAAAGATCTCGCCTTTCTTCGACCTTTCTGTGAAGGCACTGGCCTCGGCCAGGAGTTCGGGCGCAGCGACAAGCTCGTCGATCAGACGACCTCGGGTCTCCGATGCGGGATAGCCAAACATCCGCTCAAACTCCTCGTTTATGCGAAACACCCGTCCATTCTTGTCCAGCAGGGCGATCGCCTCTGGCACGCTGTTGAAGAGATAGGTGAAGTACTCGTCTTCACGGGGATTCAGGCTCCCATTGAAAAGCGGTTCTCCGGAACTATCGTGTCCAGCCATGACTGCTCCCTTTTCCCGGATCAGGGAATTCCCGATGACAGGCTCGTTCATCGCCGCCTTCCCCTTCAGTGTAGTCATTTCCTCTGCGCTTTGCCCGTCCGGAAAAGCGACCAGTGAGGCCCGGCTCCTGTGCTATCTTGGAACCCATGAGAGACTTGGTCGCGACCCTTTCACTCGTCGTACTTGGCATGACTGTCGGCATCAGTGGAGTATCCGCAAGCGAAGTGGCGCAGGGTCCGGGCCTGACCTGGATGAAGAGCGCCATCACCGACGGAAGCGGGAATCCAACCTCAATTGCCCTGGTTATCCATGGCCTCAATCTCCGGCCCGACTGGATGCGCGATGTCGCATCCCTTCTCAACGCGGGAGGCGCCGACGCCCTCCTGGTTGGACTGAGCGGGCACAACGGGGAGGAGACCGGCCTGGCTGGCGTAACCCGCGAACAGTGGCTCGATGAAGCGTATCAGGCCTATCGCGTGGCCCGGGAGGCAGCTGATGCGTCCGGCCTCCCCCTCTACTTTGTGGGCTTCTCGCTCGGCGGCACCATCGGACTCGAGCTGCTTGCAGAAAATTTCCCGGCTCCCGTTGCCTTCGACCGGATGATCCTCCTGGCGCCGGCAGCGGCTCCACAAGGCGCACTGCGCTCAGTCCTCCTCTTCGGCCTCTTCGGGCAGGACTTCGTGGTTCCCTCCCTGTCTATCCGGTCTTACCGCGCCAACACAGGGGGAGCGACCGTCAGCGCCTACGCCGCCCTCTTCGAAATGGTCCGCTCCATCGAGGGAAGTGACCTGTCGAGGTTCAACATGCCAACCCTGGTGTTCATCGATCCACAGGACGAACTCGTCAGCGAGGATGGCCTCAAGGCCCTCATCAGAGCTGGCTCCCTCGACAGATGGACCCTCATCGAGCTGACCCACGAAGGGGTCAGCCCCCGTTCCGGCTATCACCACATCATCCTCAACGAGGAAAGCCTCGGCTCCAC
>JBMOIK010000338.1:0-4798 GCA_049317365.1 Rectinemataceae bacterium
AGGCTCGCGACGAGGAAATCAAGGTAGAGATCGAAGGACAGCTGCCCCTCTGCAAGGCCTTTGCGCAGCGGCTGTCCGTCTACCGGAGCCGCCGCCAACGAAAGCAAGGCCTCGAGACCCGATCCGCGGAAAGACACGATCCCAAGGTCCACGGCACAGGCTTCGACGCCTTCTATCCTGGCCTTCTTGGCCAGGAATTCGGCCGATGCCTTTTGATGATAATCGCTGACCAATCCAGTCTGCGCGTCGAAGGCAAAGACCCCATGTCGCGAGCCTCGCTCGAAGGGGGCCGGGGCCGCGAAGCCGCAGATCGGGCCATCGGGCAGGTCGAGGGCTTCCGTGTTGAAATCGATGATCACATCGCCCGAGGCGACGAGGAGTTCCCCGTCGCGCCATGGGTACTTGAAGAAAAGCGAAAGCTCGAGGTCCAGGACGATCGGCGGAAGGATGGAACTGGAAGGCGCGGGAACCGGCGCGAAAAGCTTGCCCTCTGGTCCATACACCGGAAGCCTACGAGCCTCCCCACCTGCATGGATCATGAGGATCTTTCGCCGGCCCACATCCTCGAGACTGGGGCTATCCTTCCCGAGGTACTGGATCAAAGCCCAGAGCGTCCCGCCGCCCGAACCCACCCTGCCCCCGGGAGGATCGGCGATCACCCGGAAGTCGATCTCCCGTGGATAGAGACCCTGATCCACCCGCTTCGAGAGCAGTGTCCGGAATAAACCCGCCTGCCCTTCGTTCGAGGCCGTGATTATGCAGGTATCGAACAGGGGCATGTGGTATTCCTCAGGGAATGCGGTAGAGCGGAAACTCTTTGGGGATCAGCGCCGGGCCAGGTTTCAGTCGCTTTCGTGGTCGAAAAGGAGCCTGAGGTCATCGCTGACGGGGCTCTCCGCGCCCACCTCACCGCCATCATAATGGCACAAAGCGCCAAAATGGCTACTGGGCACTAATCGCGCTGTTCATGAAGCTCAAAAGAAGCGCTTGGACTGTTTTAGGGTCAGTTCTGATCGAAGGAAGCTTGCTCTTATTCTTCCCATGAGCGACCCAATTGCGGTATTCATATATTTGCTTTGCCTTTCCTCTTGTGCTTTCATCGACGACATCTTTCATGGCGTCGATCATATCGGCGACAGTCCATCTTTCAATGGATTCTCTCGTCAGCCCGCCAAGGAATGCAACGGTGCTATTTTTCTTCGAAAGATTTCCGTCCAGGATGTCTTGGATAAACAACCTCAATTCTCTTTCAAATGCCGCGAACAGGGAAAGCACCATGATGTCATCTAATTCAGATTCGACCTCAGCCAGCCTCGTCAATACCTTGCCCTTGTCTTCACCTATGAACAATGTCCTGCGTTGGAGAATTGAAAGATCTCTATTGATCGTCCTCTTGGCGACTTTCATTGAATCCTTGATATATTCGTAGGTTGAAAAGACCTCATCGACGACGGCCTGATTCATTGAAGCCTCTCCAACAGGGGTTCAATTATTTCTTTGCTAAACTTGGCGACCTTCCGGTATGAGCTATCATCATACCAATACCAGCCTTCGGAATCGACTGTCTTGAAGTACGCCTTGGTGCTTTTTTTGATTGCTTTATCTCCGGTCTTGATCTCGGTTTCGGGGACAGGCCCCCCGGGAAGAAAATAAACGATCTTTTCATACCCCGAAGGTCCATGAATATCTATGCGGCCCTTGGCGCCGATGATCCAAATTCCATATGGCTTGATTTGAATTTGCAATGACTTGTCTATTTTTATCGTGTATTCCTTGACATCGTATTCGCCGCTTATCTCTTCCTCCCTCGTTGCCGTGTTTTCTGTTGTTTCAGTTTCGTGTCCAAGCTCGCGCAGCCAGGATATGAGCTGATCCTTGATAGCAACATTCTCTTTATTGAACCATTCGATCTCAGCAGCGTTTTTTCCTTCAATAATGGGCATCTTCCCCTCCGCTCATCGGATATGTATCGCCTTGGAGGCGAATGACACACTCGGGGGGTCTGACCCTCTGAATTCTGCCATCGCTATGCAGGCGGCCAGCACAATCCTCCGCCCCTCTATTTCCTTTCCTGTTGATCCTGCCAATCCTGTTATCCTGTCTGATTCCAATTTGAACCGGATTCCCACTTCTCTGTTGGTTCAAAGGCCGGCTCGAGAATCGAGCAAATCCTGTGATTGGCTATCTGCCTGGAAATGACGTGTTCCGAAACCTGGAACTCGTCTGCCAGTTCACTTATTTCGTTTTCCGATATGGCATCGGAGCTGATCCGTTGCTTGACCAACGATGCGGGCGCGAGCAACTCGGCGGCAAAGGCCCTGCTTGCTTGCTGCCGCTCGGTGATCGCACAGGTGATGACCGATGGCTGGCCCGCGTCGAGCGTCAAGAAATCGAACAACGCCCGTGCTTGAACGAAGCGCTGACCAGTCTTGTTGCGTTTGGGTGTAAAGCAACAAGGAGCCGAGTGCTTGCTCATCCCGAAAAGCGCGTCAATGCCCCGAATCAGGGGCTTTTCGTCGGAAAGCACTCGGAATTCCGCGCCTGCCGCCTTCTCGAGATCGATGGGGATAGAGTCGCCAAATCCAGCCTTTCCACGTATCTCCCTGGCCACTCGATACCCTTCGAGCCACGGGAATTGACCAACCTCGCCCCTCCCTATCAAGCTACGTATGCGCTTCCAAGTACCATCTGAGGCGTCATCCCGTTCTATCTTCCCGAGTCCCGAACATACCCAATCCGCAGCCCTTCCCAAGTTGGAAAATTCGGAGGCCGAGAATACATCCTTCCTCACCATTACAGGCAAGGCTTCCCATATCTCGATCAAAGACTGCGCCGAATCTCCATCCAGATCGTAGGGATCGAGCCCCAGCCTTGCCGCCGCCTCACAGAATTCGGCTTCCTCTTCCGGAATTTCGCGTATGGCCTTCCATTCGTCAAGAAGGCCCTCATCTCCCACATCACGTGCTTCCAGTCGTGACAATACCGACTCGATCAAATCGGAGACGCCTTCGCTGACAAGCGATCGCTTGATATGGGCGCTGCCTTCCGAGACATAGTCGATGTTCTGAAACGCGGTTGAGGTTTGATTCCACTCGAGCCGCGCGAAGGAACCTTCTGGATGGATCGCGAAGGCAGGGAAAGCGAAACCATCTCCAACGGATCGCATCGAATGCCTGCTGAAATATCCGGGATTGAAGATGTTGCGGTATGGCGACTCAGGCTCGAAAAAGAGAGCCCACCAGTTCGACACCAGCCATCGAGCGAGAGGAAACAATGGCACAAGAACTCGTGACCGGACGGTTTTCCCACGTTTATCCAAGATGGCCAAGGTAGACCGATCGTTTACGATAATCTCGAGGTAAGCGAATGTGGAATCGAGAACGGGTTCCGACCCGGAAGTCATCTCGACCCACTCATGGTCAAGGGCAAAGCTGGTCATTTCAGGCCCCGAACGACTTCGTCGCTTTCCAGGGGATATCCCTTGTAGGTCCCCGTAGCAGGATCCATGAGCTGACCCTCGAAGACGATGCCCTCTTCTTTGTACCAGACATACTTCGGGAAGCCCTTTATCCAATAGTCGCTGAAGTTGCCAGCAGTGATTCCCTCTCGAAGCCAGCGCTGGACGTCTCCTTGTCGATAGGCGAGATTGCGTGGACAAAGGCTCGCATCCGGCCGGGGTCTCGGCATATTCCCCGCGAAACTCGGAGTATCCTTATGATAGGGGCTTCCCCCATAAAAGGCATGGCTTGCTACAGTATCGATATCAATTCCGACAGGAGCCTGGCCCACAGAGAGACGACCGGGATTCTTCCTCTGCCTTGTCGGTTTTCTCATACCCAGCCTCGCTCCCCCTGTCCAGGTTCTGCAGATAGGACAAAAACGGCAAAATGCCCGTTCCCCCCGCTATCAAGACCGCATCCTGCCCAGGCAGCAATGCCGAATCGGTAGTTCCCCTATCGAGCTAGTGGATGACCGCGCGTGGTTTGAGCCCATGTCGAGACTCGATGTACTTGACTCCGCCGACGAAGTCCCGAGCCCTTGGGCACCGCGCACAGAAGGGTGATCTCAAGTCCACCACCCATTGCCTGCAGCACGGCTTCGAGGGGAGCTCCATCAGGCAAGCTGGCCCCCACCCCAATCAGCACGAGGGCAGCGTGCGGCAGCGCAAAGGGACTCGCGAGGTTCCGATAGTCTCGGAGGTTGCCGGTATCGCGTATTGTCTCGGTCACACCCAGATCGATCGAATGGACGCGGATCGCGCAATCCTCCGAAGCCGCCCCGCTCGATGCTCTTGGTTAGTTCGCACTGCCGAGCCTGTGCACGCTCCTCGTCCCGAAGCACGGCGCTCGTGGCGGCATTGATCTGCGAATAAGACAGGCGCGGGGAACCGAGGAATCGCTGCTTCCACGCATCCGTATCACCTGGAACTCGCCAGTAGCCAGCCATAAAATAGGCATCAGTTATGACAGTGGTATACGATGCGCTGGGCGCTTTCTGATGCCCCTGACTGGCCTGCCATACGTGCCAGGTAGCTGGCCTCATCGAGCGAACCCAGGCTCGCGACGAGGAAATCAAGGTAGAGATCGAAGGACAGCTGCCCCTCTGCAAGGCTTTTGCGCAGCGGCTGCCCGTCTACCGTGTTGAAATCGATGATCACATCGCCCGAGGCGACGAGGAGTTCCCCGTCGCGCCATGGGTACTTGAAGAAAAGCGATAGCTCGAGGTCCAGGACGATCGGCGACAACCCGGAAGTCGATCTCCCGTGGATAGAGACCCTGATCCACCCGCTTCGAGAGCA
>JBMOIK010000339.1:0-4788 GCA_049317365.1 Rectinemataceae bacterium
CGCCTCTCGGCCCATCCATGGGCCTAACGCTCACTTCGTTCGCTAGGCTTCGCTCGCGCTCGCAGTGCTCGCGACGGCGCTCCCGGTTCGAAGTCGGCAGGCCGACTCCCCTAGGGTCCTTCAAAGAAAAAGCCGACCTGACGGTCGGCATTTTCAACTTAGCCCCTAGGGGAGTCGAACCCCTCTTTAAAGATTGAGAATCTTTTGTCCTAACCGATAGACGAAGGGGCCATCGTCAAGGAAGGAATCTCAGGAAGAGATTCCTTCCTTGACGTGAAGAATCCGCAAGCGGATTCTTCGAAAAGCATAGAACAACTCCCGAGGGAGATTCCATCATTGACGTGCAGAATCCGCAAGCGGATTCTGCAATACTTCGAGGGGATTCCCCCTCAAAGCTTGACCGGGTCGGGGCGAGCCGTCTGTGTCATCAGGCACGCGGGACCAGATCTTCGGGATAACCCGAATTACTTCCCCAGGGAGGATTCGAACCCCCACAAGCAGATCCAGAGTCTGCTGTGCTACCATTACACAACCGGGGAATGCCCTTCGGCGAAGAGGAAACTACCAAGGGAGGCGGCTGCGAGTCAAGGGAGCATGCGGCTCTGGGCTCTCCTTATGCCAGTTCCGAGCCACTTCTCCTGGCGTCAATCACCTCGAGCTGGGGCTGTTCCTGGCCGTTCCAACGGTTTTTGGTGACCTTGAATACGAGGTCGATGCGGTCGCCGATGGAAAAGTCACGGTTGAGTCTGTCGGCCCCGCTCCAGATGAGGGCGGGCCAGCGGTGCTTGCCAAAATCCAGGGTCAGCTTGAGATGGGCCTTTTCCTGCTTTCCCACGATCTCTGCTTGCGCGATCGGAACCTTTTTTGCGAGAAACACGAGGGGGGGATTCCCTGCTCCATAGGGTTCGAAGCGATCGACTGTGTCAGCGATTTCCGGCCTGAGCCACTCGTGGGGGAGCTCGGCATCGACATTCACTGTCTCGTCGGCTGCGTCGAGCTCAATGGTCTGGGCAAAGGCGAGGGCGCGGCGCTGGAACTCTGGCCAGTTCTCGGCCGTGAGGCTGAAACCAGCAGCCGCATCGTGGCCGCCGTAATCGATAAAGAGGTCCGAGGAAGCTTCGAGGAAGGGTGAGAGGCCAAACCCCCGCGTTGAACGAACCGAGCCGACGACCGTCCCGTCGGGCATGAAACAGGCGATGACAGCGGGGACGGAAAGGGTGTTCGCGACGCGGGAGGCGATGATGCCGGTGATCCCGCGGTGCAGGTCGGCACTGCCGATGACGACCAGCCTTTCCCCATGGCTCTCATGGCTCTCCCGTGCGAGCGGATACATCAGGTCCCAGCCCGCAGCGCCAAGCCTGCGCCGCTCGACGTTCATCGCCAGGATCTCGTCCGCGAGGCGCTCACGCTCGGGCCGGTCAGGCGCGAGCATGAGGCGCACTGCGGTCTCCGCGGAGCCCATGCGCCCGGCCGCGTTGATGACGGGGGTGACCTGCCAGGAGGCCTCGGTGGCGCCGATCTTCTTGCCCAGGAGTCCGAGCTTGAGGAGGAGCTCCGAGAGTCCGGGCCTTGGCTTCTTGTTGATCGCCTCGAGGCCCTTCTTCACGAGTATGCGGTTTTCCCCACGGAGGGGCATGATGTCGGCGATCGTACCAAGTGCGACGAGTTGAAGCCGCTCGAGGTCGTCGTCGCCGAACCAGCCGGAACGCTTGAGGGCGGCCGAGACATAGAGGCTCTGAAGGACATCGATCTCCTCGAAGCCTCCCTGGCTGTACTTCGCGATGCGTGAAATCTCGCGCAGCTTAAGGAGGCTCTGTCCCCTGGTCGCGGGGATGACCGCCCCGACCTCGTCCCTGATGTCGGCGCACATGAACTCCACGCCGGCACCGAGGGCCTTGGCAAAGAGCTTCTTCTGCAGGTCCGCGTCCCAGACCAGGATGTTGCGGCCTTCGAGGAAGGCTGCGAGCCGGGTATTCTCGAGACGGACGACACCTGGCACGATGGTCTCTCGGATGCGCCGGGTTTCGGCGAGTCGAGAGAGCTTGACTGCTTCGACGAGGTAGGTGTCGTTGAGGGGCCGGATGTTGAGGAGGGCGACGGAGTGGTCCCGGATGCCTGCGCGGGCCAGTTTGATGGCGCTGACGAGTTTGTAGGCGACGCCGCAGCCGGCGAGGTCGCGGAAGGGGTAGGCTGTTCCCTCGAGCTTGGGATTGATGACCGCGATGGCAGCGGGCGGGGCCTCGGCCTTGAGGAGATGGTGGTCGACGATGATGACGTCGATCCCCAGTTCCGCTGCGTGGTCCACTTCCCGGTGGTTGGAGATTCCGCAATCCACAGTAACTATGAGAGTCCCGCCCTCGGCGGCGAATTCGTCGATGGCAGTGATCGACAGGCCGTAGGGGTCAAGCTTGCCGGGCAGGCGCCAGGCGACCTCAATGCCGAACTCCGTGAAGGCTTCCACGAGGAGGGTCGTGCTCGTCACGCCGTCTGCGTCGCGGTCCCCGAAGATCAGGACCTTCTCCTTGTCGTCTATCGCGTTGATGATGCGATCGACCGCATCCTCCATCCCCTCGAAGAGGAAGGGGTTGTGCAGCCAGCGTGCGTCATCCTCGAGGAACCACAGGATCTCAGAGGGTTCCGACAAGCCACGCCTCACCAAAATCGATGCTGACAGGAGATCGAGGCTGAACTTCTCGGCGACGCTCCGGACCTGGCTTTGGCTCGTTTCTCTCTTGACCCACTTCGTCACGACTGGATTTCCTTTATGATCAGGTTTTTCCTTGCGACAGTGGTCGCGGAGATGGAGATGGCCGTCTCCGCAAGCGGGCGTGCCGCCACGAGGCTGGCAGCATCCTTCCCGTACACGGTGGCAATGCGTTCGCCCTTGGCTACCGGGTCGCCTCGCTTCTTGACGAAGGCGAAGCCCGCGTCAGGGGCGACCGAATCGGCGGCAGTGTCGCGCCCGACGCCCAGATGCACCGAGGAAAGCCCGATCTTGAAGGCGTCGATCGAATCGATGAAGCCCGATTCAGCGGCACATAGTTCGAAGGAGTACGGAGAGCGCCATGTCCCGCGAAGGGACAGGAGTTTTCCGGCATCGCCGCCCTGGGTCACCATGTTGTCAAGGAAGCGCTGGCGTGGGCGACCGGAGGCAAGCTCGGTTTCGCACAACGCGATGCCTGCCTCGACCGTGGCAGCCTTGCCCCCCGCGACGAGCATCCACGCTGTCAGTCGCAGCGTCACCTCCATGAGATCGGCTGCGCCCCTCCCTTCGAGGCAGTCGAGGGTTTCCTCGATCTCCAGGAAATTGCCCACCATGAGCCCGAGGGGCTCGGACATGTCGGTGATGACGGCAATTATGCGCTTTCCCATGGCGGCGCCCGTTCGCACGAGGCTCTCCGCGAGGCGCTCGGCATCTTCCGGGGTTTTCATGAAGGCGCCGGGGCCTGATTTCACGTCAAAGACGAGGGCCTGTGCCCCCTCCGCGACCTTTTTCGACAGGATGGAAGCGGTGATGAGGGGGATGGACTCCACCGTGGCAGTGACGTCTCGGAGGGCATAGAGCTTTTTGTCGGCGGGCACGATCTCGGCGGTCTGGCCGGTCATCGCAAAGCCGTCTTTCCGGATGCCTTCACGGAACTCGCGTTCAGAGAGGCCCGTGCGATAGCCGGGGATGGATTCAAGCTTGTCGAGGGTGCCGCCTGTATGGCCAAGGGCCCGCCCCGACATCATTGGCACCTGGAGGCCGAGGCAGGCGGCCAGCGGCGCAAGTATGAGGGAGGTCTTGTCGCCGACGCCACCGGTTGAATGCTTGTCGATGAAGGGACCGGGTAGTCCAGAGAGGTCCATGCGTTTGCCCGAATTGAGCATGAGTTCAGTAAGAAGCGCCGTTTCGGCGGGTGTCATCCCCTTGAAGTACACGGCCATGGCCCAAGCGGAGACCTGGTAGTCCGGCACGGAACCATCCACATAGCCGTCTATGATGGTCGCGAGCTCCTCACGGTTGAGTGCTTCGCCCGAACGTTTTTTCATGATGACGTCCACTGCTCGCATGCTGCCTCCTCGGGAGCGCGATTGTAGCATTTCCCCTGCCAGTGAAGATACGCCCGGAGGATTGGCTTTCGATAGCGAAGGGATTTGGATTATAGAAGGAAAGCCGGGCTTACAGGATCCCGGCACCTGTTGTCAGCGCCTCAAGGGGGCCGTCCACGGCATTTCTTGCCAGGGCAAAGCAGAAGCGACGGAGTCCTGCAAGCGAGGGGCTGTCGAGGGTGACAGCGAAGGCCTTGGCGAAGGGTTCATCGGTGGCCCGCTCGAGCCAGCGATGGGCTCCGGCGGAGATGAAGGCTGCGTCTCCACGGACGAAGCCGGAGGGATCGCAGGCGGGGCAGGAAAATCCCCCTTCCTGTGACCTCCAGACGCGGCCCGCACCAGGAGCGAAGCCCTTTCCGCAATCGATACAACACTGAAGGTCGGGCATGAGGCCCAGGATTTCCACGAGGCGCCAGATGAACAAGAGGAGGGGATAGTCGGCGCGGGGCTCAGGAAGGCCTTCAAGGGAGCGGAGACAGTCGCGGGCGAGTCCAAGCACCTCGGGGAAATCGCCGCCGCCGCCCGAGGATTTTATGAGGAGCTCCGCAACGAGGTTGGCTCCCATGATCCGTCTGAGGTTTTCGCGGAGGCCCGAAAAGGGTTCTATCACCTCGAAGTCGGAGAGCTTGAGGAAGTCGCGTACCGGGTCGTGGTAGAGGAAGGCACGGCCCGCGCCCCAGGGCGAGGCCAGGGAGC
>JBMOIK010000340.1:0-4784 GCA_049317365.1 Rectinemataceae bacterium
TGCCTTCATGATCGACTCCCTTTTTAGACGCCCTTGTCGGCGTCTCCTTCGATGCTATGACCTCGAGGTGAGGTCGAGGTGAGGACCACGGAGAAAACGCGAGCGAGCCTCTTCCCCCCTGTCGGTCCTTCGCCGTATCAATTTCGGGATCTCTGGCTTCCCGGTCTCCAATGCGGCGCCGCTTCCAGAGGCTAGTCTTCCAATGTGATAACCGGGTGAAAAGCTGAGAAAGCATCATGACTGATCCGAGTCCTGGTGGTAGCCTTGCCGCAGGGAAGGGTCCGTGTCTTCTCGAAAGATGGACGCGAAGGGAATACTCGCTTTTTTCCCCTGCTCTCACCTTGTCTTCACCTAGGGGCTGTAGGGTTTTTGCTGGGATCCATGAAGAGGAGGCATTCAATGAACAATTCAACATCCGCACTTTTCGCAATGGTTCTTTCGACCCTGTTGATGGTGAGCGCTTGCGAGAACGGGGCCGGGGGAATCTCGAGCCTCGCAGGCGCTGACTTGACGCCAGGCGGGGGTACTCAAGCAGGGAACGGACCCGGCACGGGCTTCAACACCGAACAGACCATCTCGGACGTCGCGCAGTTGACGACCCTGGCCTTTTCCGGCCTCGCGATTATGACGGGCAACCTGGAATCCCAGTCCTTCTTCCCGCCCGGCAAGGTGGCCGACTATACCGGGTTCCAATATCTCCGCGACAACGATCCTGACGGTATGGGCCACAACACCAGCTTCCTGACCCGTGCGGCGAACAATGTCATATTCATCCTGAGCGACAGCCAGTTCAGCCAGCTCAAGACACTCGCGGTCGCCCAGGCCTCCCAGATCGAAGAGTACGGCTACAGGCGCTTCCCCCTGATGAAGGCCTTCCGCAGGCTCCTCGACGGGGATCTGCCCACCGGGGCCACGGGCCTCAATCTCAACGCCGTGAAAGCCGCATCCCGTGCGCTCTATATCATCGACGGCCAGATAAGCTATGACCGTGCCCTCCTCTACGCACAGATCCTCGCTTCCCTGGATTCGACGCAGCTCGCCTACCTCGCTGCCATGAAGGGCAAGGGCTGGAGCTCCTGGCCAGACATCACAAACGCGCAGCTTGACAGCAGGATGAAGGCCCTGCCGCAGGGCACCGCCGTGGCTGTCATGACCTACGCGGGGGATCTCTTCAGTTGGTACTCAGGCTCGGTCGAGGCGGACGTCTACTTCTGCCCTGAGCGCCAGGGAACCTATTTCGGCTCCTTCTACATGAAAGACGCGCCGGCGATCGGTCACGAGGGCTACGGCATCGATACGCAGCTCACGGCGACGGCGGGGACAGTTCTGAGCGATTCGTCCAAGGGCTATGTGACGGGGGCTCAGGCTGCGGTCATGGTGGATCTCCTTGCGAAGCAGAAGAACAATCTCTACGCCTCGGCCACGGCGAACATCGTCTCGGTCCGGACGAAGGTAGCCACCCTCCTCAGGGGCTTCCTGGGCTCGGCGGCACCGAGCGACATCGTCAAGGCCCAGGTCCTCGAGCTGTCGACCACCTACGGCGAGCTGGACGGCGAGAACAACTACCACTACGCCGTGGCCTTCGCGCAGGTCTACCAGTCCCTGACCGAAGCCCAGAAGGCCAAGCTCGCGGAGCTCAGAAAATCCATCATGGCCGGCACCTACGCGGACGGGAGCGCCTTCGACTTCACCATGTGCACGACGCCCTTTCTCTATTCGAGCGTGATCGGTGATGCGGGACTGCTCGAGCCCTATATCGGCGACACCGATTATCTGTTCTTCGAGCCCTGAGCCGGGCTTGAATACGCAGAGGAGGAGCCATGCGAGCCTCGCTTGGGAAGACGATGCCCGAAGACCTCGATCGGACGGGGCGGGCCGGACTCACCATCGTCCTGGATCCCTGTCCCATCGACGCCTGCTGCAGGACGCTCGTGGTCGAGGGTCAAATTGATTATTACAACGCCGACTATTTTGAGGAGACCGTCGCCGATGTGCTGATTCCGGGAATAGCGAAGCTCGAGATCCTCTGCCCTGGCCTGCGCTACGTCTCCTGGACTGGCATCGCGGCATTCTACCGCATCTCCCACCTGCTCAGGTTGCGTGGTGGAGGTCTGGTCCTGTCATCGGCGCGACCCCGGGTTTTCGAGATGTTCGACATGCTCGGCGTCGCGGAATTCATCACCTTCAGCCCGCCGCCCTGATTTCGCGCATCGGGGCGCTATGTATTCGCGACCTAAATAGCCGATTTTATGTAAGGCAGCTTCCCGATGTCCTCGTAGGTCCCGTACATCTGCTCGCGGCTCGTGAAGGTGAGGCGGCTGCCCATGCGCGCGTACTTCGAGCCGGGGATGCCGATGCCCTGGATCATCGCGCAGGAGACCTCCCGCGCCTTGTAGATGGCCTCGAGGTCCTCCACGATGGTGGATCCCTCGTCCTTGAGGTAGATCATGCGGAGGTCGAAGGTGAGGGGAAACTCGAGTTCGGCCCCGGTGAGGCGGGGATCGGTGCCGGCTGCGGGCGTCGAGGCCTGGCTGCTGTCGTCCATGGCCCAGAGGATGCCATGGGCGGCGGAACCGGGGCAAGGAGGCTGCCTCAGGCGGCTTCCACCTTGAAGGCCACCGACTTGAGGTGTATCCCGTTGATCGAGAGCGAGACGAAGTAGATGCCCGCCGACTGGAAGCGGAGGCCGTTGAGGGTGAGCACGAGGTTGGAGGCGCCGAGGAAGGTCTTGCGTTCGCCGATCTCGAAGGCCCCCTTCATCTCCGGCACGAGGTCGCGTCCCTCCTCGTCGCGGATGCCGAAGGTGAACTCCTGGCGGCCGATCTCGCCTTGGTCGAAGGCGACACGGCAGGCGATGGAGAATCCGCTCATGGCACGGGTGAAGTCGGCGACGCGGAGGGTGTCGAAGGTGCCCGTGATGCAGAGCTTGCCGCCGAAATCCTCGGCGAAGTCGCAGAGGGTGAGTATCTGTACGTCCATGCCCCATCCTAGCCCGCCGCCTTGACCGCGCCAAGACCAGGCGGTCATCATGGCTCACCAGCGCTACGAGGGGATGTCGGGAACGATGCGGATGCGGTTTCTCGCGGGAATCAGGGGAAGGATACTCGGCTTCTACGGGGCGACCCTGCTCGCCGTCGTCGCGCTCGAGCTCTTTTCCTGGAATTCCGCGGTCAACTCCGCCAGGGAATATGAATCTCGGCTTGCCCGCTACTACGCCATCCAGGGCCTGCGCTCCTCGATAGCGGAAACGAGGGCCCGAGGGGAGCAGTTCATGCGCGAACGCCTCCCCGAGCAGGCCTCCGCGATCGGGCTTCTCCTCGACGACATAGGCGGCGCGGTCGGCAACCTCGAGGCTTTGCCGGACGAGGCGCTGTTCGAGGAGCGGGCCGCGCTCCGGGGCATCGAGGCCTGGATACCGGGGCTTCGCGAGGCGCTCGCCGGAAGGGCGCGGGGCGAACTGTCCGCCTACCAGGTCTACCTCCGCGCCGACAGGACGGCGGCCTTCGTGGACGGCTACCTCGGCAAGCTGCTGTCCCTGTCCATGGCGGCGGGGACGGCGCGCTATCGCGATGTCGTCGCGGTCAACGCCGAGAACCGGCGCCTGTCCCTGGCCCTCATCGTGGGGGGAGGCAGCCTCGCCCTGGCCTTCGCCGCCCTCTTCGCCTCGTCGATCTCCGCGCCGATACGGAGGTTGGCGGAGGCGGCCGACAGGATGGCCCGCGGCGACCTGGCCGTCGGGGAGGTCTCAGCCACGGGAAGCGACGAGGTGGCCGTCCTCACGCGCGGCTTCAACTCCATGAGCGCCAGCATCAAGGCGATGGTGGCGGACCTCCGCGAGAAGGCCGAGCTCGAGCGGCTGCTCCACGAGGAGAACCTCGAGAGGCTGGAGATGGGCAAGGCCCTGCGCGAGGCCCAGTTCATGCATCTCCAGGACAGGATCAGGCCCCACTTCCTGTTCAACGCGCTCAACACGATCGCCCGGAGCGCGCTCCTCGAGGAGGCCACCGAGACCGAGGCCCTGGCGCGCAGCCTCGGGAAGCTCCTCCGCTACTCGCTCGCGGAGGGTGGGGCGATGGTGAGCCTCGGCGAGGAGCTCGACACGCTCCGTGAATATCTTTCCTTCCAATGCATACGGTTCGGCGCACGCCTCAGGTGGAGGGTGAGCTCCGGGGAGGGCATGGAGGGCATCGAGCTCCCCCGCCTCAGCCTGCAGCCGATCGTCGAGAACGCCGTGCGTCATGGCGTCGAGCCCAAGGTCGAGGGCGGAAGCGTGTACGTGTCGGCACGCATCTCGGGCGACCGCGCGCGGCTCTCGGTCGCGGACACGGGCGTCGGCATGCCGGCGGAGATCCTCGCCGAGCTCAGGAGGGCGGCAGCGGGCGTCGCCAGTTTCCCCGCCGACCCCGAACCGGGCGCCGGGCGTCCGGGCATCGGCATGGCCAACCTTGAAGCCCGCCTGGCCTATCGCTACGGCGGCGCCGCGCGCCTGGCCATCTCCTCGCGCCCCGGCCGGGGCACGGTGGTCCGTATCAGCCTCCCGCTGCGGGGCAGGGACGACCATGGCGCATAGGGTGCTGGTCGCCGACGACGAGGAGTTCGAGCGCAGGGCCCTCAGGCTGATACTGGGAAGGCCCGGCATGCCCGAGGTCGAGGTGGTCGAGGCGCGCAACGGCCTCGAGGCCATCGAGGCGGCCGAAACCGGACCGCTCGACGCGGCCTTCCTCGACATCAGGATGCCCGGGGCCGACGGGTGTTCCCGGCCGCTCCGGAGAGCAGCGTGCTGC
>JBMOIK010000341.1:0-4778 GCA_049317365.1 Rectinemataceae bacterium
TGAAACCATCGTAGCCGAGTTCCTTGAGAAGCTCGATGAGGAAGGGGAAATTCAAGTCACATTTGGTATATTCATCCCTGAACCGTGCGACTGCCCTGGCCACAGCCTCGTAGTTGCCGCCGTGACTGCAGAAGAACTGGAAGCGCGTGAATCCGTGATGGACATAGCTCGCGACGTAGTCCTCCATGATGGCTACAAGGGTGGATTCGCGCAGCGTCACCGTGCCCGGAAAGCCCATGTGGTGGGGCGAGATTCCTGGCCTGATGACCGGGGCTACCAGTGCGTTGCCAAGCCGCGCGGCGATCTCGATCGCATAACTCTCCCCCATGAAGGAGTCGGTGCCCTCCGCAAGATGCGGACCGTGCTGCTCCACCGCGCCGACCGCGATGACGATCGTGTCTGCGCCCGCGTCGATTGCCGCCCTGATCTCCGGCCATGTCATCTCCTCGATGAGGAATCTCGTGCGAAAGCCGCTCATCCTTGATCCATAAGGCTCGTGAGGCTCGCGACCTTGCGGAGGTAGTTCCGCCCCTTCTCCTTAAGCACGGTCTTGAAGGCGGCGTCAATGAAAGCTCGGCTCGAGCCACCGGTGGCGCCGAGAAGCAGGATACGCATGGTTCCTCCAGAATCCCTCAAGAAGCAATGAAGTCGAACAAGACCCGGCACATCCTTCCCAAGATACTTCTCGACGCTCCCGTCGGCAAAGCCGCGGAGCGGCTACACGAAAACGTCATGGATCTCGCGCTCGGTAGCCTCGTCTGGAGGTTCGAAAAGTCCATCGACATCGAGGTAGCGGTCTCCCCGGTCATGGGCTATGGTAACTATGACCTTTCCCCGGTTTTCGGGAAGTGAAGCCCGCCTGAGAGCCACCGCGATGGAAGCCCCTGAAGTCGGTCCCACGAGGAGGCCCTCCTCGGCGAGCATGCGCCGACAGGTATGGTAGCCTTCTTCCCTGCTCACGGTCTCGATGCCGTCGAGGCGATGCCGTTCGCGTTCGACGATGCCGGTAATGAAGCCGGGAGCGATCCCCGAAAAGCCATGGGCATTGAAAGCGCCGCCGCTCAACAGGCTGGCTTCGGCTGGCTCTACCCCGATGATCTTGAAATCCGCTCCGATGTCTTCCCGGAACATGGCGACCCCGATAGCCGTACCGCCTGAGCCGATTCCCGTAACGAATTCCGAAGGAGGCTTGCCCTCGAGTTCAAAGCATTGGTGGTACAATTCGGGACCCGTGGTCTTCCTGTGCGTTTCGGGATTGTCCGGGTTGCTGTGCTGGTTGAGTTCCCAGGCTCCGGTGGCAGCAGCGTAGTCCTTGGATGCTTTCTTCGCCCCCAGCGTACCGCTTTCGCCGGGAGTCACCACGATCGGACAACCCGCGCATCGCACCGCTTTGGCCTTGACCGGGCCGTGCATCCTGGAAATGAACACCACTGGCTTTTTTCCGAACTCAGCCTGTAGAATGGCCGCCATGGCGAAAGCGACGTTGCCGCTCGAAGCCTCGACCACCCGCGTCTCCGCATCTAGCTCGCCCCGGTCGATCGCAGCCCTGACCATGCCCGCGACCGCCCGGTCCTTTACCGATCCGGGTTCCATGGATTCGAGTTTGACCAGGACGGTCGCGCCCAGAGCCCGTGCGAGGGAGTTCAGGCGGTACAGCGGAGTCTTTCCAATTAGTTCGACATAGCTGCCTGCCACCCTGCCATGACGATCGGGCGAGGAAAAGCGGGCCAGCTCCCGGAAAACATCCACCCGCCCTTCGCCGTTTTCCGGCCAGTGCAGCACGAAGCGTCCGGGCTCCGAAACGCCAACCTTGATTCCCAGGAAAAGCCTCGTGAAATGGGATCGCAATTCCGTGTAAAACGCCTGTAAGCTTCCATGGTGTTCCACGGGCACCATGAGCAGTGGCTGGTCGGGAAGGGAATGTGCGGCTGCAGGGGCCGGCTTGCCTGCAACCATGGCATGCGCATCCCAGGGCTCCGCAATAAGCGTGTAGTACGTATCTTCGCAATACAAACAAAGCCTGTAGAGCATCGATCCTCCCCTTCCACGTGCAGGACTCCCGCCCATCCAGTCGCCCAGGCGGGCTTCGGCCGGAAGCGCCCCGGCACCGTACCCGAAGAAACGGCACCGGAGCGTGGTAGCGGATCCCGTGCGCTAGTACTGTATCGATGCGTCGAAAATGAGCGGAGAAATGCGATGGTACACCACGCCTTTCACCCGCTTGTTGAGTGCATAGGTGAATAGATGCGTATAGAGGGGGACCGAGTATGCCTGCTCAACGAGGTATTTCTGCACCTGGATGATGAGGGGACCGGTGACCTGGTCGTTGGGACCGAAGACAGCACCTCCGAGGATCTGGGTCAAAGTCTTGTCCTGGCTCTGCTGGGAGTGGTTCAGGTTGCCCAGCATCGCTGGATGGAACATCGCGAACATGAGTCCGTAGTCCTCCCAGCCGTAGCGATTGAGGGCGAACTGGAAGTCGCCCTTGGCGAGGTCGGCATAAAGTACGGGGACCTCCTTCTGCCGAAGCTTGACCTCGATACCAATTGCCTTTAATTGCTGCTGGAGGATCTCACCGGTGCGCGTCTCCCCTCCCGGGATGTCGAGGACCAGGGAGAGCCTCGCGCCGTCCTTCTGCATGATGCCATCGGCGCCGGGCTTGTAGCCCATGTCGGCGAGGTAGGACTTGGCCTTGGCTACGTCATAGGCGTAGGCGATTCCGTCGACTCCGTCCCAGTAACCCTGGGTATTCTTCGTGATCGGACCGTTCTGGACCTCGGCCTGCCCGAGCGCGGCGACCTTGACGAGCATGTTCCTGTCCACTCCGTGGTTGAGAGCCTTCCTGAAGCGGATGTCGGTAAATGGTTCCTTCGAGAGATTGAGTATCACCACCCAACCGGAACCCGAATCCCCCCTCGTGAATAATTGGTACTTGGGATTCTGCTTGAATCTTGCCACGTCCTTGGCCTCGAGCTGCATGTAGTCGATCTCGCCGGCCTCGAGGCCTGCAAGCCTGGTGGCGTATTCCGGAATGAAGCGGAATTCCACGGTCTCGATCTGCGGTGCCTTGCCTGCGGTGAAGGAAGGTCCCCAGGCGAAAGCCGGATTCCTCTCGAGCACCATTTTCGAGCCGGTCACCCACTCCTTGAACTTGTAGGGTCCGACGCCGAGGGGCGACCTCCCATAGGCATCGCCCTTGGATTCGACATAGGCCTGGGACAGCGGCTGGTGGTAGGTCGGCCGCGACAGAACGTCGAAAAGGGTTGAATTGGGCATTTTCAATTTTATCTGGAAGGTGTACTGGTCGATCGCGACAGCCTCTTTCATGTTGAGGAGGGTTGCGCCTGCGGTGGACTGCACCGGCACGCTTATCGCCCGGTTGAAGGTCCATGCGTAGTCCTTGGCGGTGAGCTTCTGGCCATTGTGGAAATAGACGTCATCGCGGAGGGTGAACTCATAGGTAAGGCCATCGGGCGAGACCGACCAGCTCTTGGCCAGGTAGGGAAGGTACTTGCCCGTCGTGGGATCCCTGGTTATCAGGCTCGCCCCGATGTACTGCCCCTGGTCGAAGACCGTGGGCGATACGTGGATATCCATGGTGGGCGGCTCGCTCTGCACCCCGAAGATGAGGCTGCTCCGCGCTGGCGCCGCGATGGCGCCAGGTACGGCGATCAGGCAGAACAGGACCGCGAAAAGCGCGATACCTACAATTGTTCTCTTCATGCAAGACTCCTTGGTACTGGTTCTTCCGCTTTCATGGCCCGGCGACGCCGGGACTTCTCATGACTCGGCATAATGGCAGGCGACATGATGGGCTGGCCGGACTTCACGGTACTCAGGGTTTTCGTTCTTGCAGCGTTCCCGCGCTTCGGGACAGCGGGTGTGGAACAGGCATCCCGAAGGTGGGTCCGCAGGACTCGGGATGTCACCCTCGAGGATGATGCGATTGCGTTGACGCTCGATCCTGGGGTTCGGGACGGGCACGGCCGAAAGCAGGGCCCTGGTGTAGGGATGGAGAGGATGGGCATGGAGCTCATCGCTGTCGCAGAGTTCCATGATCTTGCCGAGGTACATGACGGCGACACGGTCGCAGAGATGCCGCACCATCCCGAGGTCGTGGGCGATGAACAGGTAGGCAAGGCCGAGGCGACGCTGGGATTCCATGAGGAGATTGACGATCTGCGCCTGCACCGACACGTCGAGGGCGGCGATCGGCTCGTCGCAGACCACGAGGTCAGGCTTCAAGGCCAGGGCCCGGGCGATGCCGATCCGTTGCCGCTGCCCCCCCGAAAACTCGTGGGGATAGCGTCGCATGAAAGAGGGGTGGAGTCCCACGAGTTCGAAGAGTTCAGTCACCCGCTCACGCCGCTCCCTGGAGGAACCCCGGCCATGTATGACAAGGGGCGCTTCCACGATGGCCCCGGCGCTCATCCGCGGGTTGAGAGAGGAGTAGGGATCCTGGAAGATCATCTGCATCCGCGAACGCACGCTCGCCATTCCACGGCGATCGAGACTGGCCAGATCGCTGCCGTCGAAGCTGACCCTGCCTGCGCTTGGCCGGTAAAGCCGGAGAATTGTCCTGGCCGCGGTTGATTTGCCGCAGCCGCTCTCTCCGACGAGGCCGAAAGCCTCGCCCTTGCGCACCGAGAAGCTGATGCCGTCCACCGCCTTGAGGCTGCCGCTCCTGCGCTGCAGAAAGCCGCGTCGCAGGGGAAAATATTTCCGGCTCCTCGCTGTTTTAAGTGGGTAAAGAGCCCATTTTACCAACAATTATGTAT
>JBMOIK010000342.1:0-4771 GCA_049317365.1 Rectinemataceae bacterium
GCCGTCATCGCCTCCGATGTCGAGTTCGAGGGTACGATAACGATGAAGAAGCCGCTCATGATCAAGGGGCGCATCAAGGGTTCGCTGTCCTCCGAGAGCGAGCTCTACATCGACGAGGGTGCGAGGATCGAGGCTGACATCCAGGCCCTCGTTGTTTCCGTAAAGGGTGGGGTCCAGGGCAATATCGTCGCCCGCGAGCGCATCGACCTTTTTTCCACCAGCGTCGTGGCGGGTGACATCGCGGCTCCCAAGGTCACGATGGAGACTGGCTGCCGCCTCAACGGTACCTGCAGGATGGCGCCGTCCGACGACGACGGCAGCCAGGTCGTCTGAGCTTCCTTCCGGAGCGCCGAGGCTCCTTCAAGCGCTTCCTTTCCTGGGCCCGGGCGCTTTCCCTACCTGTGCTCGTTTTACTTCCTCTCCTGGCGCAGGCCCAGGGCTTCCGCGAAAAAGGCGTGGCCTTCCTCGGTGCCGGTCGCTTTGACGACGCGCGCGCCTTTGCCCTCGATACCCTGCAGGTGAATCCCAATGATATCGAAGCCGAGGTCCTCCTCTGCCAGAGTCTTGTGTTGATGGGCCGGTCGGCCGATGCAGTCACCTATGCCAGCCGCTACTACCAGACAAAGCGGGACGCGAGGCTTGCCGAGCTGATCGGCGAGGGACTCTATGCCCAGGGCGTCAACGAACCAGCGCTCAAGTGGTTCCAGCTCTACCTCGACGCCTTTTCCGAGGGGCCCTGGGCGGGCTCGGCGTATTTCCATTCCGGGGAGATCTACATCCGGCTCGGCCACTACTGGCACGCGGACATCGCATTTACCGCAGCCCTCCAGTACGAGCCATCCAATGCGCGGTGGAGGGCCCGCCTCGCCTGGGCCCAGGAACGCACGGGGGACTTGCGGCAGGCACTCGCCAACTACGAGGCCGCGCTCAGGATCGATCCGCGACTCGAGGACGCCATCGTGGGCAGGTCGCGGATACTCGTTCGTCTCCGGGGCTAGTGGTCGTGGAACTCCGTGTCGCCTTCCACACCCTTGGCTGCAAGCTCAACCAGCTCGAGACCGAGTCCCTGGCCGACAGCTTCCGCGCCGCCGGTGCCTGGGTCCAGGGCAGCCGGACAGAAGCCGCCGTGATGCCGCCAGGCGGGTCCGTGGTGCCGCCAGGTGGGTCCGTGATGCCGCCAGGTGGGCCTATCCTTATAATTGTGAACACATGCACGGTAACGGGCAAGGCTGAGCAGAAGGCACGGCGCATCGTTCGTCAGGCCCTTGGGCAGGGTCCGGGCGACGTCGCCCTTGTCACCGGCTGCTATGCCCAGCTCGAGGCAGAGGCCCTCTCGGAGCTCCACGAACGGGCGGTGATCGTGAGGGGAGACATGAAGGCCGCCCTGTTGACGCTCCCCGCCTTCCTTGCCCGGGAATGGCAGGGCCACGGCGACCTTCTCGAGGCGGTCCTCGCGTGGAGGCGTCAGGCCTTCCACGCCGCATCCGGCGCTGGCTCCGGCTCCGGCCAGGATGACTTCGCCTTCCTCCCCGAGGAGTTCTCCTTCCATTCGCGGCCCTCGCTCAAGATCGAGGACGGCTGCGACAACCGCTGCTCGTACTGCCGGGTCTGCCTCGCGCGGGGGCCCTCCCGGAGCCTCCCGGTCGCGCAGGTCCTCTCGCGCCTGTGCCGCCTCGAGGAGGCCGGCAAGGCGGAGGCAGTGCTCACCGGCGTCAACCTCTTCCAGTACCGCGACGGCGACATCCGCTTCCCGGGGCTGCTCCGCGCCCTCCTCGAGGGCACTTCATCCATCGCGCTCCGCCTGTCGAGCTACGAACCGGAAGGCATCAATTACGATTTCCTCGATGCCTTCGCCGATCCGAGGGTCAGACCCCACATCCACCTCCCGGTCCAGTCGGGTTCGGATTCCATCCTCGCCTCGATGGCGCGCGGGTATCGCCGCGAGGCTGTCCTCCGTGCCTGCGGAGAGCTCCGCAGGGTCAGGGACGACCCCTTCATCGCCGCCGACATGATCACGGGTTTCCCCGGCGAGGAAGACGCCCAGTTCGCCGAAAGCCTCGAGCTCGCACAGGCCTGTGCCTTCTCCTGGATCCACGTATTCCCCTTCTCCGCGCGACCCGGCACCGCCGCCGTGAAGCTGCTTCCCAAGGTCCCCGAGCGCGTCGCCGGCGAGCGTGCTCACGAGTTAGGCGAACTCGCAAGAGTTGGCAGGTCAGCCTACATCGGCCGGCAGGAAGGCCGCGTCGTCGAGGCGGTGGTGGAGACTGCAGGCGCGCGCTCCGGAGGGGGACTTCCGCATGCGACAACGGAGAATTACCTGAAGGTCGCGGTACGCGGGCTTCCCCGGGACACGGTGGGAGGTTATGCGATTCGATGCAGGCTCGGAGCCCCCCTCGAAGGCAGGGGCAGGGCCTTCACGCCGTGGAGCGGGTCGCATGCAGGCAGCATCCTGCCCCGGGACCCTCGTCCCGTCCCGGTTCCCTCCACCGGTCCGGGTGAGGATCTCTCCGGAGTGGATCTCGGGGCTTCTTTCCTTGCAGGGGAATGATTCGCTTTCCTTCAACCTTGAATAGCGTTAGCTTTGCGATATTGTTAGTGTCGTTCCGTTTGTTGGCTTTTCCATAGGAGGTGCAAGAGATGAGGAAGATGGCCTTAACCCTGCTCGTAGCGGCAATGGGAATAGGATTCATTTCGTGTTCGGAGGAATTTTTCACGAACACTTTCAAGGCGGCTGGCCTTGGCCAGTACGACGCCGCCGCAGCGAATCTCTCGACATCCGCTGACATCACAGCGGGTGCTTCCAGCTCGCCCACGTTCTATCAGCAGCTGACCACTGCCCAGATTTCGACAGCGATCGATACCTTGTTTCAGGGTGTGCCGAACTATTCAGCGGGCACGCAGCCGACGGTGGCTGACCTCAGCCAGGCGCTTCAGGATGGAACGGTGACCGCTGCTGACCTGGCTCTGGCAGCGACCATCCAGATCAAGACCACCGAGGCAGCTGCAGTTATCGACAACCTGCCCAACGCCTTCGCCGTACTCACCGCCCCGGCTGACCCGAACGCTCCGCCCCAGACGGATGAGGAAAAGACGGCTGCGATGACCACTGCCCTTGTATCGGCCATCATCCCCGCCAATGCCCTGCCGGACATGGCCATGCTCGATCCGCAATCCGAGCCGAATGATGCATTCGTCAAGATCATGGATTCCTTTGCCAATGCGGCAGCAAGTTTCCAGGCAATTTCCGACAACCTCCAGACCGGCGAATCCCTTCCTACCCTCCCTGTTACCGGCGGTTCATCGGCAGATACGGCTTCCTATGCACTGATCTCCCTGGCTGTCGCCTCGATCGAGCCGGCGGCCGGCTGGGTCAACCCCAATCCATCCGTCGATACCAAGACTGCCGTTCTCTGGGCAGCGATCAATGGCGATACAACGGCGATCGGTGGAAGCAACATGGTCGATTCGACCGGAGGGCTTTCCCCAACGATTTCAAACTTGATGTCTTCGGTTTCACCCGATCTGCAGTCAATGATGTCGTCCGGCAACCGATAAGGAGGTCTAGATGAAGAGGATATCCCTTACTCTTATTGCGTTCCTAATTGTGTCTTCCCTCCTTGGCGCCCAGACCGTCCTGACCAGCCTTGAGGTGAAGGATGCGCGCAGCATGGCCATGGGCGGTGCCTTCACCTCCCTCGGTTCAGGATACCAGTCCTTTTACGGCAACCCTGCCGGCTTCGCCTCAGGGCGGTTCATGCTCACCCTTGCGAATGCCAGCACCTGGGGCTATGTCAAGCCTTCGCTGGACAACATCGACGTGGTCACAAGCGCAATTTCAGGTGGAACGGGCGATACTTCGGCCCTCATCCAGTCCTTGGGTGGCCTGATCACCGCGAATGGTCTGGGCGCTGGCGCTTCGGCTGGCCTTGGTTTCACCGGGGGTGGCTGGGGCATCGGAGCGACGGCCGTGGCCGATACCTATGCCCACGGTGCCACGCTGCTGGGCACCTCGCTTGCTGGCTCCGGGCAGGTCAATTTCATTGGCGGCATGGCCGTCACGCTTGGTCCGAAGGACTTCAACCTCAAGCTCGGTGGTGACATCAGGCCCTTTGTCCGTGTCGATTCCTCCATGTCCGTCTCTTCCCTCCTTGGCAGCCTGAGCGGCGGGGACCCTGTCGCTGCAGTCACGGGCAATGAGGCGAATTACGGTCTCGGGCTGGTAGCTGACCTCGGTGCGATCATGACAGCAGGGCCGCTCGCCGTCGGCCTCTCGGTCCGTGACATTGGCGCTTCGTTCAATTATTACTCAACCACCCTCATGGATCTCGGAACCGCGATCAATGACCCCACCGGCCTCTTGTTCACCTCAGCGACCTTCGCTCCCGACATCACCGCAGGCCTGTCCTTCGCGCCGATGCCTGCCTTCCTTTCATGGCTTGTCGATCCGGTCGCATACCTGGAAGTACGTGATGCGCTTGCGCTTCTGGAACCCGACGCCAACATCTGGAACCGCCTCCATGCCGGTGCCGAGATCAAGCTCCTCAATTTCATCTACTTGCGCGGCGGCCTGAGTCAGGGCTATATGTCTGTTGGTGGTGGCGTCGACCTCCTGATCCTTCAGGGTGACATCGGAGTCTTTACCGAGGAAATGGGTGCCCACCCCGGCGACCAGGGCCGTTCTGGAGTGGCAGCCAACGTGCGACTGCATTTCTGACAGCTGTCATTCCGACTCGGCATCCTGCCGATACTTGGACAAGGCCCAGCCTACGGG
>JBMOIK010000343.1:0-4770 GCA_049317365.1 Rectinemataceae bacterium
AGCCGCAGTCTCGATGGCCTTGAGAGCGATGGCGGCACAGTCGTAGGACTGGGCGGCGAAGGGCTGGGGCTCTGAACCGAACTTGGCCTTAAAATCGGCTACGAATTTCGCGGTGCCAGGGTAGACAGAGGCGGGGCCGGAGACGGTGGAGAAGTAGGTGCCGGCACCCGCGAGGAGGGAGTCGCCACCGATCTTGGCTGCATCGGAAGCGTCAAAGCCATCGTCGGAGAGGTACATGCCCATGTAACCCTTCTGGCGGGCCTGCTTATAGAGGACTGCAGCCTGGTCGAACATGCCGCCGAAGTAGATGACTTCAGGCTTGGAGGAGAGGATGGGGGAGAGGATGGAGTCGAAGTTGGCCTTCTCCTCCGTGCCCTCGAAGCCGAGGACCTTGATGCCGAGCTGCTCGGCCTGGCGCTTGAAGTACTCCGCGATTCCCTGCCCATAGGCGGTCTTGTCATGGAGGACATAGGCGGACTTGAGACCCTTGGAGGCGGCGAACTGGGCACCGACGGCGCCCTGCACATCGTCACGACCGCAGATGCGGTTGACTTCCTCGTAGCCGCGCTCGGTGACCTTGGGGTTGGTGTTCGCGGGGGAAATGTTGACGAGACCGGCGGAATGATACTCCTCGGAGGAGGGGATCTGGACGCCGGAATTGTAATGGCCGACGACGGCGAGCACGGCCGGATCGGCTACGATGCTCTTGGCGTTGGCGACGCCGGTGTCTGGATTGCCCTGATCGTCGAAGGGAGCGAGCTCGACCTTGTAGCCGAGCTTGGTAAGGGGGCCGGAGAGCTGCTCGATGGCGAGCTGGGCGCCGTTCTTTATATCTGTGCCGACCGCGGACATGCCGCCGGAAAGTGGGCTCTGGGTCGCGATCTTGATGACCTTGGGAGCGGGGGCTCCGCAGCCGGCGAGAACGAGGCCGGCGACGGCGAGGATGGCAGGGAACAGCAGAATGGATCTTCTCATGGGGATCTTCCTCCATACAATCGAATGCAGCTTTGATCGCCGGAACGCACTGGGCTGTCCGGCAGGGGTAACGCGAGGTGGAGAGTCTCGATGGCTCCGACGATCCTTTCCAGCATCGACATGGCGATACCGAGCCAACGATGGCCGATCGAATAACCGGCTCATGTATTGCTTTGCGTCGGATCAGGATAGTCTCGAGGAAGGATGACGTCAAGTTAAAGCTTTGCTGGATGAGTTACTGCATGGTCGCTGTATGAAAAAAGCCGCCTTTCGAGGCGGCGCAGTGAATGACCCAGGAGGGATTCGAACCCCGACCTACGGCTTAGGAGGCAGTCGCTCTATCCACCTGAGCTACTGGGCCAACGCGAAGGGAAGTGGAAACTCCGTTTCCCATTCCCTTCGCGGGCGATTGCCTTTGCAATCGCAGACGAATGAATGTAGCCTTTCGGCTCCGGGGCTGTCAATCGCAAGCAAGCTGGCTGTGCCTTGGTTGACAGTAACTGAAGGCTTCTCTACGATCGGCTGCGGTGATCCGGGGTCCCTTCAATGAAGCCCCGGAAGAAAGGGGCGCCTCGCCCGATGCTGCGCATTCCATCTATCATCGCCTCTGCCTTTTTTGCAGTCGTACTCGCGTCCCCGCTTTACTGCACTCCAGCTGGATCGGGCAGTGAGGTCGTTCTTGATGCTTCGCGACTGTCCAGTGGCCTCGAGCTGGTGGTTATGGAGGATCACTCCAGCCCCTTTGCCCGAATAGACCTCATCATCAGGGGAGGCGCCGAGGGCCAGACTGCCGAAACCGCAGGTTATTTCCACATCCTCGAGCATCTCCTCCTCGACCACCGGGAAGGTGAGACAACCATAGCCGAAAGGGTCAAGGCGCTTGACCCACCCTCATGGAGCGCCGAAACCTCAGCAGAATACCTGGCCTTCAGGATGTCGGTGCTGTCCAGCGATATCGGGGAAGGCATCTCTATCTGGGCAGACATGATGGCTGTTGAATCGTTTTCGGTGGATGAACTCGAAGTAGCCAGGCGGAAATCGATGGAGGAGGCCGCGCGGAGGTTCATCAATCCGGAAGGCATCTACGAGGGGATCATGACAAAGCGCCTCTTTTCGCGCTTTCCCTGGCGTCGGGACCCCGGCGGCTCGGAAAAGTCCCTCAAGAGTGCGACGCCCGAGGCACTCTCGCAGCTCAAGCTCGCAACCATCGTGCCGGGCAACTCGATCCTCATCGTTGCCGGGGATATCGACCCGAAGGCAGCCCGTCGCGAAGCAGAATTGGCTTTCGGGAAGTGGAAAGGAAACCAGGCCCAGGGGGCCCCGGTGCCACATCCCAAGCTCGGTGTCGCGCGGCCTACCTGGTTTTTCCTGCCCGATCCCTCTGTTCCCGAGGGGATGGCCATCCTCGAAATCCGTTATCGTGGACCGGACATGTCGACGGACATCCAGGCAGCCAACGCAGCAGACCTCTGGGCAGCCATGGCCGACTCGGCTGATGGCAGGCTCATGAAGGCGCTGGCTGCTGCCGTGCCTTCCCTGCGCTCTCAGCCTCCTCCCATAATCCAGTTCCTGGGCCAGCGCAGCGGCAGCACCATCAGCGTGATTGCCATGCTCGAGCTGGGGATCAAGCCCTCCGTACTTAAAGTAGTACAGACCTTCAAGGAGACCTTCCGGGGAGTCGAGGTGACTGCCATGCGAGCCAATCCCGGCTACTTCCTCCCGGAAGAGTATGCCTCCGCGAGGGAAAGCCTGGTCGAGGAGAGGAATTCTGCCCTCGGCAGCGTGGATGGCTACTGTGAGGAAGTCGGGTACGCCTGGTCGGCCTCGAGCCTTGACTGGTTCTCAGGCTATGCCTCGGCCCTCGAAGCCGTTGGCACCAAGGAAGTAGCCGCCTTCCTCGACACATGGATCCTCCGCAATCTGGAAGCCGTCGCGCTCAGGCTCAACCCGAAGGACGCCGAGCGCGAAGCCAAATCCCTTGCCGGCGGCGGCTTCGAAGCCGATTCGGCGAAAGCGGCCTTCTGGTGGCAATCGAAGTAAGGGCCATGAGCTGGCGGTTGAGCCGGAGACACGGCCCCAGGGCCGTGCTGGCGCTGCTCACCTTCATGCTCGGGCTATCCTGCGCCAGCGTTCCCGCTTCGAAGGCTGGCATGCAGGGGATAGCCTCCGGACCGGCGCTTCCCTCCGTTCCTTCTGTCCCTGCAGCTACTGGCGCCCAGGCGGGCTCCTCAGCCTCAGCATCTTCCGCAACATCGGTCGCTACTGCCGCAGTTGCCGCTCCCGTCGCCCCTGCCCCCACTGCGACCATCCCTGCTGCCACCGTCCCTGCTGCTGCCACCGTCCCTGCTGCTGTCACTGTCCCTGCTGCCACTCTGGTTCCAGCCAAGAGCCCGTCCCTTCCAGCCCCTGAAAAAAAACTCGGCACACCGAAAGAAACGCACCATTTTTCGACAGAGCCGCCTCCCGTCCCGAAGGCGAAGACAGGTGTCTCCCCCCCTCCCGTGGCTCCGGCAGCAAAAAAGGCCACTGGCAATGGCGCAGCAGCCCCTGCCACACGCATTCCGGAAGGGAGTGGGGTCGCCGTCGCCCCCCCCCGTCCCGAAGGAAAAGCCCTCCCCCCAGCGGAGAAAAAACCCGAGCCTCCGCGGCGGGATGGTGGCTTCGGAGCACGGGTCCTTGCTTCGCTTTCCGGCTCCACAGGCGGTTCGGCCTGGAATCGTGGAGAGGCTTCTGCTGCCCCTGGAGTCCGCTTCCTTGCCTGGGAACTCCCGGGCAAGCGGGTCACCGCCCTCGCTGTCGTCTACCGCGGCCTTGGCAGGGCGGACCCTGGTGGCGAGGGAAGGGCTGCCCTGGTCCTCGCCCTCCTGGCTGACGAACTCCGCTCAGCCTGGCCCGGGGACAGGCATGGCGATAGGGCAGGCGCGGCGACAGCCCAAGTCGCACAGATCGGCGCAGCTGACCTCGCCATCCTTATGGAGGGACCGATCGCCGATCCCGCCGGTCTGGCAGAACTGCTGCGCGGCCGCACTGCGAAGCCGGAGTTCATGGAAGCGACTTTTCCCGAGCAGCGCTTCCAGGCCGTCCTCCGCGACCTCAGGCTCGCCACGCGAAAGCGCGGACTACAGGGCAGTGCTGGCAACCCTGCCCTCGGATCCGAAAAGGGGTTCCTCAACGCCGATCTTGAGTCGGCGCGTAGCTCGTGGAGGAGTTGGGTCAAAGACGCGATTCCCTCGATTGTCGCAGTCGGCGCCTTTTCAACATCGCCAGCCAGAGGCGCTACCGCAGCAGGGGTCATCGTGCCTCCGGGAGGGACTCCAGGACCCGCCCTTCCGGCCGCAAAGGACCCAGTCGCAGCGACGATCGCCACTGCAGTTGGCTTCGATCCTGGCGCGGCGACCGGCCAGGGGACGACTGCGATCAGGCTAGTCGCAGCGGGACCCGGAATGGCTACCCGTGCAGTCCTGACCCTGCCTGTCGACCTCCTGGCCGGAGATGTCGCGATACTCGGGGAGCTTCTGGCTGCTGAGGGCGTCCTCGGAAGGGATCGTCCCTGGAGCGCAGCCGGATCGACTCTTACCTTCACGGCCGAAGCCAGGCGCGAACAGGATCCAGCCGCGAGGATCTCGGCTTCCTTTGGCGATTCAACGCGCCTGGTCACAGCAGATTCAGTCAAGGCAGCCAAGGTACGGTCGCTCTTCAGCCTCTTCGGGAGGGGCGATCCCTCGGAACTCGCCCTGGCGATGGCCGGGGACATAGCCGCGGGAGGCGACGGCACCTGGCCCTTCAGGCTGGCTT
>JBMOIK010000344.1:0-4754 GCA_049317365.1 Rectinemataceae bacterium
CGGTACCATCATCAATCGCCTTATTTAGGTAAACCTGATGGTACTTGGCTTTCGCTCTATTCTTGGCATACCAAACTATAAGGTCGTATCTGTCTGGCAAGAATATTTGTGATAGACCAGAAGTCTTTACAAATGCAATAATTCCACAGAAATTTTCGGAACCAAACGTCTCATCAAGTATGGCCCTAACACGATGAATATTCTCATCTGATATTTGTACAAAGACGCTACCCGCGTCTGACATCAGTTCTTTCGCTGTCTCTAGTCTTCCTCGCAAATAGTCAATGTATGAATGAACGCCGAGCTTCCAAGTATCCCGATATGCTCGTATTTGTTCTGGCTCTCGGGTCAGATTCTGAGCTTGGTTATTGATAGTTCGATTACCAACCAATGGTTGGAAATTGCTAGCATAGTTGATCCCATACGGCGGATCGATGTAGATCATCTGCACCTTGCCCGCCAAGGCCTCGCGTTCTGCCAAACTCGTCATAACTTGGAGAGAGTCGCCAAGGATGAGGCGGTTAGCCCATTCCACGTCGTGACGGTAGAACTTGACCGCTTCGGTCCAGGATTCCTGGGGATCAGCAAAGAGATCGCGCTGGATGTCTTCGCGCTTTGCAGCGCGGAGGATGGCCTGGGGACTCACTCGCTCGTGGATGGACAAGGCAACGGGGTCCACCTCGAAGTAGCCCTTCGCTTCGGCCTCGCGCTTGCCCGACCATTCCAGCCAGGGCTGGTGATTGCGGAGGGCCTCTTCGAGGAGCTTCTTCTCCTCGGCATTCAGGGGCTCGCGGCCGGCCTTTTCCACGAGGGCGAGGATGCGGTCAGCCTTACCTGATGCGTCATGGCGAAGCACCGGGGAGAGGTGAGGATTGTACCAGTACTTCTTTTTCGGGGCCTTGGGCACAGGGGCCTTTCCGGCGGTGCCGCCCGCGGGGAGGCCGGTGCGGGTGGAGGAGTCGTGGGTGAAGGCCTTGGGGGAGGTGTTGGAGGGGGTGGCGGGGTTCTTGGGTGGGCGGCCGCGGGGCATGGGGGGCTCCTTTTCTTCAATGTTCAAAGGCTATTCTTTGAAGGGATTGACGATTTGTAATCCTTCGATCATCTGTCCATCCTGCATGTCTTCTGAATAGAGAATCGGGCTGCCGGCCTCGAGGGCGGCTGCGATGATGAGGCAGTCCCAATAGGAATATCCCGTCTTCGACGCCAAGCCGAGAGCGCGGAGAATGACCGGCTTGCCGGTCTCGACGATCGGTATGGTCTCGTAGAGCTTTTGGACGATGGCGCGGACATCATCGATCGATATCCCAACCTTGCGCCATGCAACCGCGATGAACTCATTGATCACCTGGGTACTGACGCAGGAGGGAGTAGCATCCTTCAATTCTCGAGCGCGGTCCCGCTTCCCCGTCTCGGTGGCGGAATAGGCGTAGATGAGGACATTGGTGTCGAGGAAGGCCCTATCGGCGTTCATGGATCTCGTCCCTGGTAAAGCGGAGTTTCGTCGTGTCGATCTTTACCTTCTCATAGAGAAAGGGGTCAGGACCTGAGTCTTTTCCAGCAGATCCGCTGTTTCCGTACTTGGCCTTGAGAAACTCATAGAAATCGACGAGTTCCCGACGGGCTTCGGGAGCTAGGCCATCGAGAGGCAAGGTGTCAGCCATGGCGTCCTCCTTCGCTTTGCTTTGTTCAGATCCTTCATACAGGAATTGCTTCCGCCCGCGCATGGGCACCGATGCCTGGCTTGAGGTCTTCGTCGAGGATAAGGTCCACCGGAAGGCCGATGTCCTCGCTCATCTCCTGCTCGAGGGCGATAAGGGCGAGGAGATCGAAGCGGTACGGCTTTTCCGCCTCGATGAGGACATCGATGTCACTGTCCGGTCTCGCGTCACCGCAGGCCCGGCTTCCAAAGACCCGAAGGGAGGTGATCCCATAGGTACGGGCAAGCTCCTTGCGCCGGGAGCGGAGGTAGGCGAGGGGGTCTTGGTTTGCGGCATCATTCATGGCAGCCTCCGGTCATCGAAAGTATAGACTATGCATGATTGATGACGCGAGCCTTGCCGGCGGTGCCGCCAGCGGAGAGGCCGGTGCGGGTGGAGGAGTCGTGGGTGGGCGGGGCATGGAGGGCTCCTTGCTTTGTACGACGGGGAACGGGGAATTGCGTCAGATTGCAACAAGGATGGACTTTGGTTGCAATCACAAGTGTTTCTAGGTGAATGAATTGACAAGAGGAATTGCAACTTGGATTGCAATTTGGCCTGTGATCATGAACCATGGTTGCAATCCCCTGAATCAGCCCCTGGATACCAACGGGCTGCTCTTGTGGCTCCCAGGTGGTGGATACGGCCTTCCTCGGATAGCTCTCTGAGCAGGACCTGAATCTGACTCCGCTCAAGGAAGGGAAGCACCTGACGGAACTCCTCCATCCTGGCGCCAGAACTCTCCTTGATGTGCTTGAAGAGAAGCTCCTTGTTCGTCTCCCGATCCAAACCCTTTTTCCGTGTATAGATACCGCTTTTGCTGACCGCCACATAAAGACGGCGCGCCAACATATAACCGCGCTTTCCCTTGCCGATTTTCTCGACAAAACCTTCCTCGAGTAGGCGATCCCGTGCGGTTTCCAGGCGCGCCGGAATCGATACGCCTGAGAATACTCGGTCGATCACGATGAGCTCGGCTGTGGAGAAGGCGTCGACTCGGTCCTTGCCAATGGATTCCAGCACCCTGAGAAACTCGGGATTACGGAGTTCGCCTTGAAGGGTGACCCAAAAGTGCTGAGCATCGGAGTGGCTGAAATCCGGTTCTGCCTTGCTTTCCCTGATGCACGACTCATAGATGAGGTTCATTCCCTGGCCCGCGCGCTCAACAAGGCCAGCGCGCGCAAGGGATTCGGCGATCCTTCTGTTGCGGGGGGACTGTTCCCAGAGAATTGTCTCCAACTGTATCCCCGGAGGTAGGCCGCCGGGGCTCACGATCTCGATGCGTCGCTGGTACTGGCGAACGAAGACCGAACCCGCCATCCGGTAGTCCCGGTGGCTCACCGCGTTGAGCACCGCCTCGCGGACGGCGCGCTCGTTGAAGGTCGGCACGTCGAGCACGAAGAGGCCCGACTGGAAGTGCTGGAGGTCGTTGCGGAGGTTGATGGTGCTCCAGAGTTCGTCGTACCAAGAGAAGAAGCCCTGGCGGAACTCCTTGCGCGCCTGGGCCGGCCCCGAGGCGTCGGAGGAGCGGTATTCGAAGATCAGCTCGCTCTGGGAAAGGAGGCGACCGAGTGCCTCCCTGGTCCCGAAGAGCACGAGGGCCGCTATGGTCAACTTTCCGCCGACGAGGAGTTCGGCATCGGCGAGGAGTTGTTCGGCTCCACGTCCGGCGATCCGCTCGTCGCCCGCCTTGCGCAGCCACCTCTGCCTGAAGGCCTCGATGGCGGCCGGATCGAGGTCAGCCATCGTCGCCGCCTCGACAAGCTCGGCCGAATAGTCTGGCCCGGATTCTTCGAAGATCCGCCTGAGCACATCGGGCAACATGGGCATAAGATCTTCGCCAGAGCGCATGAAGTATCGACCTTCGTAATGGATGGGCATGCCGATGGGACGGGAGGGCACCGTGAAGAGCAGGACCCGACCCGTGGGATGGCTGAGTTCCTCGGCATCGACACGGATGTGGAGGCGGGAGGCGATCCCTGCCTTTGTCTTCTCGAGGTCGAGGAAGGCCTGGGTGCCGACGACGCGTCGAGGCAGCTTGTCGGTGACACCCAATACCATGGCACCACCGCCCTCGTTGGCGAGGGCGACGCAGTACTTCACGAGGAGCTCGAACTCGAAGCTGTGCTTGGCTTCCTTGAACTCGAGGTGCTCGCCCTCGGGGAGGGACATGAGGCGATCGAGCTCGCCAAGACTCATGTTCATGATAGTTCCGAGGTTCCGTGGATGAAATCCAAGGTACTATCAGTGCTCATGCATCTCGTCCCTCGAGAGGCGGGGTGTCAGCCATGGCGTCCTCCGTGGTATTCAAGTCTGAGCATGGCATTATACGTCGCCATCTGCGGGTTGTGTAGGTCGTTTTCCGCAGACTTCCCGGTAGTCACAGGCTGCGCACTTCTTTTCAGCCGGTTTGGGTGGGAAGTCTCCTGCCCGAATCCCCGCCAAGGCCGCGCGGGCTTTGGCCACAGCCTCAGAAAGCTCAGATTCACCAAGGCTGACACTCGAGCGTTCTCCCTCCCGCAATGCATGGAGGTAGGCTCCCCGGACATCCCAGCCTTCCCGTTGGGCGGCATGCGAGTAGACACGGAGCTGCCATTCGTAGCGGGCCTCGAGGTCCTCCCTGGCGGCGACCTTGTAGTCGACCACAGCCAGGCTACCCACTGACCCGGGCTCTGATTGTCGGGTCAGTAAGGAACCGCCCTCACCGTCGAGGATGACATCGGCGCGGCCTGAAAGGAGGCCATCGTCGGTGTGGAGCTCGAAGGGGCGCTCCACGGCCCAGATGCGCCTAAGGTCGTCGCCGTAGTTTTCAAGATAGCGCTCCACGAGTTTTTGAGCCGAGGCCCGCATCCGCTCGTGGCTGGAAGGATTGGCGAAGGGTGCGTAGAACTCGCGCAGGGCCAGGGCCGCAGCCTCGTCGCTTGAAGGAATCTTCCCCTTGTGGATGGTGATTTCGGCGAGAGTGCGGAGGACATGGTGAACGGCATTGCCATAGCCCAGCTCCTCGGCCAGCATGTTCTGGAAGCCGAAGGCCTTGCCGAGGCGGAAGCGGTAGCC
>JBMOIK010000345.1:0-4750 GCA_049317365.1 Rectinemataceae bacterium
TTCTCGATCGCGATGGCTTCCTCTTTGCGCTCTACGACAGGAAATCCTCCCGCTGGATCAATCCAAGGCTTTTCCTTCCCCATCTCGCCGATGGGAAGGCCCCCGTCATCCGCCACCTCTCCCTCGATGGCAAGGACCATTCCTGGGTGATGGGCGAGCAGAAATCCATTCCACAGGGAAGTTACTCCCTTGCCATCGAGGTCGCCGAGCTCGCGGACTCCGGAAGCGAGGTTATCCCCGGACCACCCCATTTCCTCCGCATCCTCATCAATGGGGAGCAGCTCGTGGAGCTCCATGCGGAGGTGGCTTCGGTCGTCGATGGCAAGCTCTCCTTCTTTTCGCCCCTCGTCGGAAACGCGGCCGTGTATGACGGCAGCGGCCGGCTTACTCTGGCTTCCCGGCTCTTCCCCCGCGGCAAGACCGTCATCGAACTGCTCGCCCGCGATTTCGCTGGAAACGAGCGCTCGCTTGGCTGGACCTTCACGGTGGAATGAGTCTGGCGGCATGAAGACCTTCGCAACCGAGCCACGACCCGAAGGACTTCGGGCGCGACCCTGCCCACTCTGTGGCCACGAGTCGCCGCGTCCGCTGTGGAACCTGGGGGCTTTTTCCTTTGCCATCTGCCCGCGCTGTGGCCTCGTCCAGCAGAATCCCCAGCCCCTGTCCGAGTTCGTGCTGGCCCGCTACGACGATGCCTATCTCCGTTACGAGGAGGAGAAGCAGTTCGCCTACGCCGCCCTCGAGATGCTGACCCTCCGCGATCTCGGCTACCCGGACTTCGGCGCCCGACTTGCCAGCCGGGCGCGCTCGGAGGGAAGGGCACCACGCGTCCTGGATGTCGGCTGCGCCACAGGTGCCCTCCTGGCCTCCCTCCGCGACGATGGCTGGGACTGCCGAGGGGTGGAGGTCTGTATCCCTGCCGCCGCCTACGGGCGAGAGCGCTTCGGGCTCGACATCAGGCCCACCATCCTCGAGGAGGCGGGCTTTGCCCCTCGGAGCTTTGACCTCATCCACGCTTCCCATCTCATCGAGCACCTCAACGAGCCGGGAGCCTTCCTCGCCCAGGCGCGGACCCTCCTCGCCCCCGGCGGCCGAATCCTGATAACTACCCCCAACATCTCGGGCTTCCAGGCCCGGATCCTGGGTCCGCGCTGGCGGAGCGCCATCGGCGACCACCTCTTCCTTTTCTCGCGGCGAACCCTCGCGCGTCTCCTTTCAGAAAGCGGCTTCCGGATTCGTAGCCTGGTCACCTGGGGCGGCTGGGCTGTAGGCCTGAAGCTCGCCTTCCTGAAACCCCTCCTTGACCCCCTCGCACGGAGGACCGGAGTGGGCGACGTAGTGGCCTTTCTCTGCGAGGCAGAGCCTGAAACCGCCGCCGGCCTTAGTGCCGCCGGCCTTAGTGCCGCCAGCCACAGCGCCGCCGGCAGAGCTGGGGACGAGGCCCTGCCGCGATGAGAAACGAGTACAGCGTACTGATCCCGGAGAGGCTGTCTGCCATTCGGGCGGGCATCGCGGAGGCGGCTGCGCGATCTGGACGCGATCCCGACAGCGTCCTCATCCAGGCTGTCACCAAGTTCCATCCGCTCGCGGCGCTGGAGGCAGCCTGGGATGCGGGCCTCCGGAGTTACGGTGAAAACCGCGTCCAGGAAGCCCTCGACAAATTCCCGGACTTTCTTTCTACACATGCCGGAGCCCGGCTTGAGCTTCTTGGCCACCTCCAATCCAACAAGCTCGGCAAGGCGCTCGGCCTTTTCCACCGGATCTCCTCAATCGATTCCCTGGACCTACTCGGCCGCATCATCGATCGGACGGGCGATTCCGCTACTGTGACGAGCGAGCTTCTCCTTGAATTGCATACTGCAGAAGATTCCAAGTCGGGTTTCGCCTCCGAAGACGAGCTCCTGCGCGCCTGCGAGCTCCTTCTCGGCCAGGAACCGAAGCTCGCGGGTCGCTTGCGCCTTCGCGGCCTCATGACCATGGCCCCTGCCACAGAGGATGAAGAGGCGATTCGCTCTTCCTTCCGGAGGCTCAGGCTCCTCTCTGAGGCTATCAGGACCCGCTTCAGCCTTCCCGATTTCGATGTGCTGTCCATGGGCATGAGCTCCGACTATCGGCTTGCCGTCGAAGAGGGTTCGACCCTGGTCAGGATCGGCACCGCCCTCCTTGGGCTGCGGTCTCCATGAAGCGGAGACTAGTCGCGATCCTCTGCATCTGCCTCACTGTCGGGGTTGCGGCCTCAGCTGCGGCCGAGTCTGCCGCCACGGCTCCCGACTGGGGCCGGCTGACCCGGCGCCTCTTCACCGAGACCGATCCCCTCCGTTTCGAGAAGATAGCAGTGGGCAGCCTTCCCCTCTCACTGATGTACGTCGGCTTTGCCTTCGACATCGGGAACTGGCTTCTCAACGGCTTCAGCGCAAGCTACGCTCCCTGGCCTTTCAAGAGCCTCTCTTCCCCCGCCCTCAGCGACAGGGAAAAATATACGCGCCTTTCGATGGCTGCCCTCATTTCCCTTACGGTGGCCGTCATCGATGCCCTCGCCATTCCCGAGGCCCGGGTTCGGAGGAGCTTCGAGAGCGGGAAGGATCCCTTTCCGCCCGAGCCTCCCGCCGCTCCGGATCCGGCGACCCCAGCCCCTGATCTTAATTGAAGCGCAACTTGACAGCGTCATTGCCGGACAATACACTTCCGAGTCGGTAGCATGGATGAAATCCCATATCGTTGTGTTGCAGCAATCAGGTCGTCCCAACCTCGAGGGAACGATCAAGGCCCTCCGGGAAAAACTAGAGAACCCCGAGCGCGAGTTGATAGTCCTGTCAGCCCGTGATGTCCCTCCCCAGGAGATCCAGGCAGCCGGTGCCTTCATCCTTGCAGCCGAGGATATCGATGCCGATTCCTTTGCCGAGGCTGCACGGGTTTTCAAAGGCATCAACCTCTCAGGACGCAGGGTTGGCTACTTCGGCTATTCCGGGGCTGTTGTAGCCTGGCTCAAGGATCTCACCGCCGACGCCGAGTTATCCCGGGCGGTTCCTGATCTTGTCGGTTCCGCTCCCGACTCGGCCGCACTGGGCGCCTTCGCCCGCGCCTTCGACTGATACCCTTCCTGAGGAAGAGCCATGCCCAGCGCAGAAAATCCCGTTTCCCATGGCTTCAACCTGGACGATGCAATTCGCAAGGTGTCCGATTTCCCCAAGCCAGGCATCCTTTTCTACGACATCACGAGCGTGATAGCCAATCCCGATGCCTTTCGTTACTGCATTGAATCCATGGCAAGGCTGTATCGCTCCGAACGCATCGACGCTGTCGCCGCCATAGAATCGCGCGGTTTTCTTTTTGCGGCGCCCTTCTGCGAACGCCTCGGCATTCCCCTCCTTCTCGTGCGCAAGAAGGGCAAGCTTCCGGGAAAGACCATAGGCCGAAAATATGCGCTCGAGTACGGCGAGGCAGAGATCGAGATGCACGTCGATGACATCCCCGTCGGGGGACGTGTGCTCATTATCGATGACCTCATCGCCACGGGTGGAACCGTATGCGCCACCGCTGAGCTCCTCAGGGCAGGCGGAGCAGAGCCGGTCGGTGTCTTTGCTGTCATAGGACTTCCCTTCCTCGACTACGCAGCCTGCCTCGGCGACCTTCCGGTCACGACACTGATCGAATACTTCGGCGAATGAAACCGGGGCGCCCCGCCACCTTTCCACTGGGCAGCAAGGAGACATGACAATGGTCCAGGCACTGAACCGCAATCCTTCATGGAAGGGCCGGAGCGGCCCCCTCGTGCTCGTCATCATGGATGGCGTCGGTTATGGCGCCCATCGCGAGGGCGACGCTGTCGCCGACGCCAGGATGGACGCGTTCCGCGCCCTCGAGGCCTGCTGTCCGCGCACGAAGCTCAAGGCCCACGGCAAGGCTGTCGGACTTCCCTCCGACGAGGACATGGGCAATTCCGAGGTCGGTCACAACGCCATAGGCTGCGGACGCGTCTTCGCCCAGGGCGCCAAGCTGGTCGGCGCTTCCATCGATTCTGGCGCCATGTTCGAGGGTGCCACCTGGAAGCGGCTCGTCGGCAACGTGAAAGCGGGCAGCAGCGCCACGGTCGGCGGCGCCACGGTCGGCGGCGCCACGGTCGGCGGCGCCCTCCATTTCATCGGGCTCTTCTCCGACGGCAACGTCCACTCGCACCTCGACCACCTCAAGGCCATGATCTCGCGGGCCGCCGGGGAGGGAGTGAGGAAGATCCGCGTCCACGCGCTCCTGGACGGGCGCGACGTCGGCGAGCAGAGTGCCCTCGAGTACCTCGATCCCTTCGAGGCCTTCCTGGATACGTTTAATGCCAAGGGTTTCGACTATCGCGTCGCCTCGGGCGGCGGAAGGCAATACATCACCATGGACCGCTACGGCGCCGACTGGGAGCAGGTCAGGCGGGGCTGGGAATGCCATGTCCACGGCCAGGGCCGTGCCTTTGCCAGCGCACGCGAGGCAATCCTGGCCTACCGCGCCGAGAATCCCTCCGTCATCGACCAGGACCTCCACGAATTCGTGGTCGCCAGGGACGGCATGCCCGTCGGCACGATCGAGGACGGCGATTCCGTGGTCTACTTCAATTTCCGCGGAGACCGCGCCCTCGAGATCACTGCCGCCTTCGAGGACGAGGGCTTCGGGCATTTCGACCGCGGCAGGCGGCCCCGCGTCGAGTACGCGGGCATGATGGAGTACGACGGCGACGCCCACGTGCCGAAGCAGTACATCGTCGAGC
>JBMOIK010000346.1:0-4748 GCA_049317365.1 Rectinemataceae bacterium
TGACAAGTCAAGGGCACTCGAGGCGAAGGGCTCAGCCCTCTTCGCTGCGCGGGTCGAGGCGGGCGGCGACCTGGCCGCCCTCGATGAAATCCGTCAACTCTTTGTCGTGGCCCTCCGTTTCGATCCCGAAAACAAGGATGCATCCTCCTGGCTGCTCAGCATCGAGGATTTCAGGAAGCTGCGGCTCGAGGAGAACCTCCGGTCCCTCGCGGAGCTTTCCTCCGCGAGGGGCCGCTCGGAGGGGGATGACCTGGCCCTCCTTCTCGCCTTCGGGGCAGTCGGCATCCTCGATCCAACCAATGCTGAGTTTGTCCGGCTCGGGAAAGAGGCGGCGGCGCTGCGGAAAACCCTTGTGTCGAGGCTCCTCGACCGCAGCAAGGCAGCCCAGGCAAGGATGGCCGCCGGTGCGACGCTGGATGAAAGCGGGGAAGCCTGCATCGAATTCGAGGCCGCTGCCCGCGCCCTCCTCTACCTCGACCCGGGTGACCTGCCGACGAAAAAGCGCTCGGAGGATTCGAAGGCGGCGCTGCGGGACCTGGTATCCCGGAGGCAGGAGAGGGCCAGGTCAGCGATCGCAGCCGGTCGCTTCGACGAGGCCACAGGGGAGTTGGCCGCCCTGTCTGGCATCGACGCCCGGATAGCGGGTTTCGCCGGTTCCCTCATCCCGCCCCTCACGCAGGAGCTTGATCTGGCCCTCGCCCGGGATCTCTACGCGAAAGGCGACTTTGTCGGTGCCAAGGTGAGGGTCGAGCAGGCCATCGCTCTCAAGCCGAGCGACGAGGCGCTCGCCCTCCGCGCGCAGGTGGACCAGAAGCTCGCGAAGGTGGCCGGGAGCGCGAAAGCGGTGGCCGATGCCATTGCCTTCGACGCCTCACTTGCCGAAATCGACCGACTTGTCATCACAAGGGACCTGGGCAGCGCCTCGAAGAAGCTTGAGGCCCTTGCCAAGGGCCAGAAGGATCCAGGGCGGATTTCTGCGGTCAACGACCGGCGGGCCAGACTGCGCGCCGCCCTTCCGGTTCTCTACGACAAGGCCATGGCGGCTTTCAACCTGAAGGACTTCAGGACTGCGATCCCGCTCTTCGCGATGGTCGTCGAGCTGGATCCAGGCTATCAGCAGGCAGCCGATTACCTTTCCAGGGCCAGGGAGGGGCAGAAGTCCTCGGAACAGGCTCCGAGCGGCTGAAGCGGCCGATCCGGGGCGGGGCAACACGCGATCCAGGCAGGCATCAGGGCTTGGTTCTTCGCGGCAGGCGAAAAAAAGCCCCACGGCACCCTGCGATGCCGTGGAGCTCCGTTCCATTGGGAGGGATCCGTGGCCTTTAAGACGTGAAGGTGCTTCCCATCATGAAGTTCTCGAGGCCGGCGATGACCGCTTCCTTGTCGTCCAGCACGGCTTCGACGACATCCCGCATCGAGACGATGCCGACGATTTTCGCGCCTTCGGCGACAGGGAGGTGGCGGAAGTGGTACTTGAGCATGAGGCCCATGCACTCCTCGACAGTGGTCTCGAGGGTCACGGTGATGAGGGGGGAGGTCATGGCGTCCTTCATCTTCGCGGTGGCCGCTGTCTTTCCCTGGACCTCACCCTTCCTGGCATAGTCGCGCTCGGTAAAGATCCCCACGTACTTTTCCCCATCCTTCACGAGGATGGCTCCGACGTTCTTGGCTCCCATCGACTTGAGTGCGTCAAGGACGGGGTCGTTGACTCCTACCGAAAAGGTGGTCTCGTACTCTTTTGAGGCGAGAAGACTGCGAACCGTGGGCATGGCTTTCTCCTTGTCCCGAAATCGGGGTTTCCATCAGTGTAGACTTGCTTTGTCCTGCTTTTCTATAGGGTAGCAGTGTCATGGCCGCTCCTATCTCGCCAACAAAGGTCAGGAGCCTATACATAATAATAGCTTCCAGGGCAACAATCGGTCAATAAAGCGTAAAAGCATGTACGACTTTTCCAGCGTGGCCGGAAATCGGGTGCCGGAGGGGAAGGAAATCGGATGGAGCTCCCTTAATCTCCTTGCCCGATAAGGACCTGCCGTTGTACCCTGTCGCGCATCGTCGGTCCGAATTTTCCTCAGCAACCGACGATCTCGAACTCGCACCGATCAACAAGGAGCTGACATGGCAATCCTCATCGGCATTCCCCGCGAACGGGGAAAGGATGAGCGGCGGGTCGCCCTGGTACCCGACGTCGCAAAAAAATACGCTGCGCTTGGCGCGAAAATCGCGGTAGAGGCCGGCGCCGGCGCTGGCTCCAGCATCCTGGACGCCGACTTTCCTGACGCGCAGATCGTCGCCTCCCCCGCCGAACTGCTCGGCGCTGCGGATGTTGTCCTCAAGGTAAGCCCTCCCTCCCTGGAGGAAATCGCGTCGATGAAACGCGGGACCGTCCTTGTGGGCTACCTCCAGCCCTGGCAGGATCCCGAGCGGATCAAGGCCCTGATGGCGGCTGGCGTCGAAAGCTACGCCGTCGAGCTGATCCCGCGCATCTCCCGGGCTCAAAGCATGGATGCGCTCTCCTCGCAGGGTGCGGCTTCCGGTTACCAATGCGTCCTCATCGCGGCCTCGGCCTGCCCTAAATTCTTCCCGATGCTCACCTATGCGGCCGGTACTATCAGGCCCGCACGCGTCCTGGTCATCGGCGCAGGCGTAGCGGGGCTTCAGGCCATCGCCACGGCCAAGCGGCTCGGCGCCATCGTGGAAGCCTACGATGTGCGCCCCGAGACCAAGGAACAGGTCGAGTCCCTCGGCGCCAAGTTTGTCGATACCGGGGTCTCTGCCGCCGGCTCTGGCGGCTATGCCCGCGAACTTACCGAGGAAGAGAAGGCAAAACAGGCCGAAAAGCTCGGCAAGGCCGTAGCTGGCTGCGATGTCCTCATAACCACAGCTGCCGTGCCCGGCCGCAAGTCTCCCCTCATCATCAGCGGGGCCATGGTAGCCGGGATGAAGAACGGCGCCGTCGTGGTCGACATGGCCGCCGAGGGCGGCGGGAACGTCGCAGGAACCAGGGCGGGAGAGACCGTCCAGGTTGGCGGTGTCGCCATCCTCGGACCGACCAACCTCCCCAGCCGCATGCCGGTGCACTGCTCCGAGATGTACGCCAAGAACCTTTTCAATTTCATCTCTCCCTTCATCAAGGACGGGGAGCTCGCCCTCGACCGCGCCGACGAGGTCCTGGCCGGCTCCTGCCTTACCCGCGACGGTGCCCTCGTCCACGAGGGAGTGCGCAAGGCCCACGGAGGAAACCTCTAACCATGACGGACTTCATCTATATCTACGTGTTCATGCTCGCGGCCTTCACCGGCTATGAGGTGATCTCCCGCGTTCCGGTCATCCTGCACACGCCCCTCATGTCGGGTTCCAACTTCGTCCATGGCGTCGTCCTCGTGGGTGCCATGGTTGCGCTTGGCGCCGCCGACCCGAATGACCCCCTGCAGATCGGCATAGGCGTCGTGGCGGTCTTCCTCGGTGCAGCCAACGCAGCCGGCGGATTCGTCGTAACTGAACGCATGCTCGCGATGTTCAAACCCGGCCAGAAAAAGGGCACGGAAAAGGACGCGAAGAAGGAAGGCGCCAAATGAGCATTGATCTGCCCATCCAGGTCTCCTACCTCATAGTCGCTGCCCTCTTTATCCTCGGCCTTAAGGCCATGGCTTCGCCGGTCACCGCCCGCAAGGGCATCCTCTGGGCCGGCATCGGCATGGTCATCGCGACCCTGGTCACCTTCGCCACTCCGGGCATGCGGAACTTCGGCTGGATGATCGGGGCCCTCGTCGTAGGCGCCGCCATCGCGGCCTGGCTCGGCAAGACGGTCAAGATGACCGACATGCCCCAGATGGTCGCGATCTACAACGGCATGGGTGGCGGAGCGGCCGCTGCCATCGCCGCCCTCGAGTTCGTCCGCTATGCAGCCAGGGGCGAGACCCTCGGCAGCGCGGAGACCATCCTGGCCCTCCTTGGGTCCCTCATCGGCTCGGTGGCCTTCTCCGGATCCATAGTCGCCTTCCTCAAGCTCCAGGGCATCATGAAAAAGGCCCATCGGCTGCCGGCGCAGAACTTCTTCGTCGTGTTCTTCACGCTGGCCACGGTCGCCCTCGGTGTCTGGATCGCCATGGGTGCCGGCCTCGATGGATGGACCCTCCTGTGCTTCTATGGCCTGTCCCTCCTCCTCGGCATAGTCCTCACCACCCCGATCGGCGGTGCCGACATGCCCGTCGTCATCTCACTCCTCAATGCCTTCACGGGCCTTGCCGTCGGCCTCGAGGGCTTCGTGCTCAAGAACCCGGCCCTCATAATTGCCGGTATCGTCGTCGGCGCCTCGGGAACCCTCCTTACCCAGCTCATGGCCAAGGCCATGAACCGCAAGATAGGCGGCATAATCTTCACTCCCATCACAGGGGAGGCCCAGGCGGGAGCGGCCATCCAGGGTACGATGAAAGAGGCCTCAGCCATCGACGTCGCCTCGATGATGCGCTACGCCGAGAAAGTCGTGATCATTCCTGGCTATGGAATGGCGGTGGCGGGCGCACAGCACAAGGTCTGGGAACTCACCAAGCTCCTCCAGGAGGCGGGCGTCACCGTCAAATTCGCCATCCATCCAGTTGCCGGCCGCATGCCAGGCCACATGAACGTCCTCCTCGCCGAGGCGGGCGTGCCCTACGACATGATCTTCGACCTCGAGGAAATCAATGAGGAGTTCGGCCAGACCGATGTGGCCCTCGTCATCGGGGCCAATGATGTCGTGAACCCCT
>JBMOIK010000347.1:0-4730 GCA_049317365.1 Rectinemataceae bacterium
CTTGTGGGCAGGGTCCGCGGCTTCAAGCTTCCCCTGGACCTCTCTTCCATCGATCGCCTCGACCGAGAGCACTACCGCCTGGTCATCTACTCCCTTGCAGCTGTCATCCTCGCGCTGGCCCTTGCCGGAGTCTTTGCCTTCGGGCTCTCGCTCAAGGGGAATGAGGAAACCATGGTGCCGGATATCCGGGGCCAGGAACTCGCCCAGGCCCTCGTGAAACTGCAGGAAAAGGAGCTGTATCCCCGCCTGTCGCTCCGTTTCACTGAGGATTCGAACGACCGCGGCCGGGTACTCGAGCAGCGTCCCCTCCCTGGTGCCATTGTGAAAGCGGGGCGGCGCATCAACCTTGTGGTCTCACGCGGACCCGTGGTGGACCGGATCGGGAACTATGTCGGAGAGGAGTTGATGGAGGTACGGGCCCATCTCCAGACGCTTTTTTCTTCCTCGAGGCCCCTGATCACCATCGCCGATCCTCCCATCTACGTTTTCAACGAGGCAAAGCCCGGCGCCATCCTCGAGCAGAAGCCCCTTCCCGACACCGAGATCTCGGGGCCGATCACAATCCAGTTTGTCGTCAGCCGAGGCCCGGAAAAGGCCAAGGTCAGCGTGCCCGACCTCCGTGGCCTCGACTGGAAATCTGGGCTTTCAGCGCTGGAACAAGCCAGCCTCTCCCTGACTGTCACCCTCCGCAAGGCGCAGGACGGGGAGAAGCCGGGGACCTTCGTCTCCGAAACTCCCGAGCCCGGCTCGGCCGTTGCAACCTCCTCCTCTGTCGCCCTCGTCGCCACCCTCCCTGCCCCCGAGTCGGACATGATCGCAGGGGTATTCGCCCAGGACCTGCCGATCAATCCCTATCCGCTCAGGCTCCTGCTCGAAGTCCTCAAGCCCACGGGCGAGCGGCTGTCCCTTTTCCGCACGAACTTCGCCGGCGGCAAGATCGCCGTGCCCTATTTCGTGTCCGATGGCTCGATCCTCATCCTTTCGGTCCTCGACCGCGAGCTGGCGCGCACCGAGGTGCGGAAAATCAAATGAGCAGCCGCCCCCTTCCACCCCGAGCCTCGCGCCCGCAGCGTCCCGCTCCCGCGATGCCTGAGCCGGTGGGTGCCTCTCCCTATCTCTCGACTGCGGCAGGCCCGGGCCTCCGCAGGCCAGGGCTTCCCATGCCAGCCGAACCTGTCCTGTCCACCGAGGTCGTGTTTTTCCACCTCTACGACGTCGGCCGCTCGATCGACCTCCGCAAGGCTGCCGAACTCATCCCCGCCCTCGACGATTTCGACATCGTGAAGCGGCGCGACACGCCTGCCTCGCTGTCGCTGCCCCGCGCCCTCACCCTCTCCCTCGGCGACAACGAGGTGGCCGAGCGCGGCGAGTTCGAGAGCTTTTCCGCCCACGCCAAGATCTACGCCGAGGGAGCGATCGTACTGCTTGTGAGAGTCAAGCTCCGCGCCGCCTTCGGGGACCTTGCCTCGGTGCGGGGCTCGATCATCGTGTCCGGCGACCGCCACCTCAGCCTGGACTCCTGGGCCGAGGAAGCCTTCAGGAAGAGCTACTCGGCCATCCGGCCCGCGGTCGAGGAGCCCCTCCCTGACGAGGCCTGCGAGCGCGAGAGCTACACCGCCTGGTGCCTCCTCGAGTGCCCCGTCGATCCTGCCACCTTCGTCACCGACCACCGCGAGGCGGCCACGGCCTTCCTCATCGGCGAGGAGCGCGGCGACGAGCTCCACCCCAGCCAGATCCTCGAGACCCTCGGCCATCCCATCTCCTACCGCCGGGACGACCTCGCCATCTACGACCTCGACCGCTGCCTCATCATCGACCCCCGCGGCGACTACGAGGACATCCTCCTCATCATCGAGCACGCCAACTGGCAGCTCCTCGAGCTCCGGGTCCTCGACAAGCTCCTGGACCGCTGGCTCGACGAGGCCGAGGACGAGGTGCAGGTCCGGGGCGCGGCCAAGCGCAAGAGACGGGTCAGGGGTGGCCGCGGAAAGTCCGCGCCATGGAAGCGTGCGCGCCTCCAGTCGCTGCGCTTCGATGCCCTCTTCATCCTCGAGAACCTCGAGAATTCCTCGAAGATCATCGGCGACTACTACCTGGGCCAGGTCTACGACCAGCTCTGCGAGGTCTTCAACACCGATGGATGGAAGGGCGCGGTCGAGCGTCGCCTCGACATCCTCGAGAACGTCTACGACATGGTCAAGACGGACGGCAACGAAAATACCCTCATAACACTTGAGATATGGTTCATCATCGTATGCGTCGTCATTCCGCTCGTGCAGATCTGGATCATGCTCAAGCCGACGCACTGAGCGTCACGGGGGAATACATGGGACTCAGGATCATCCTCGCGGGAGCCACCGGCTGGGCCGGCTCCGAGCTCGCCCGCGCCATCGCCGGATCGGCGGACCTGGAGCGAAACCCTATGTCGACGGGGCCCTCCTGGCCATCCGCAGGGTCGGTACCCTGACGGGCCTCCACCGTGGCCTCGATACCGTCATGGAGCTCTAGCACAGGGACGCAATCCTTCGAGCACGTTGCCTCTCGTCGCGAGTCGAGGTAGATTCATCCCAGGAGGTTCCATGACCGACCCACGCATCCACAAGCTCGCGGACATCCTGGTCAACTACTCGCTCAAGGCGAAGCCGGGAGAAAAGGTCCTCGTCCAGGACAGCAACCTCGAGGCGGACTTCGTACGCGCCCTCGTGGAGGCCATCCATGACGCGGGAGCCCTTCCCTTCGTGACCCTTCGCGACCGGACCGTAGAGCGCGCGCTGTACCGAAGGGCCACGGCAGCCCAGGTCGGACTGCAGGCGAAATTCGAGGCCGACCGCATGCGCGAGATGGATTGCTACATCGGATTCACCTCGCTCCGCAACCAGTTCGCCTGGGCGGACGTGGACGCCGACCACATGGAACTCTACAACCGCCAGGTCTGGAAGCGCGTCCACATCGATATCCGCGTCCCCAACACGCGCTGGGTCGTGCTCCGCTATCCCTCGGCCGCCTTCGCCCAGCTCGCCTCGATGAGCGAGGAGGCCTTCGAGGACTGGTACTTCGATGTCTGCACCATGGACTACGCCAGGATGTCGAAGGCGATGGATCCCCTGGTCGCCATGATGGCCAGGACCGACAGAGTCCGCCTCCTCGGCCCCGGCACGGATCTCTCTTTTTCGATCAAGGGCCTGAGCCCCATAAAGTGCGACGGCTCGATGAACATCCCCGACGGCGAGGTCTACACCGCTCCGGTCCGCGACTCGGTGGATGGTACTATTGCGTACAATGCGCCCGCCGAAAAGGACGGCTTCACCTTCGAGCGCATCGCCTTCGAGTTCGAGAAGGGGCGCATCGTCAAGGCGAGCGCAAACGACAGCGTCCGGGTCAACCGCATCCTGGACATCGACGATGGTGCGCGCTACGTCTGCGAGTTCGCCATCGGCATCAATCCCTTCATCAACAAGCCCATGAAGGAAACCCTCTTCGACGAGAAGATAGCGGGCTCCATCCACTTCACGCCCGGCAACTCCTACGACGACTGCTTCAACGGCAACCGCTCCGCCCTGCATTGGGACCTGGTCCTCATCCAGACCCCCGAGTGGGGCGGCGGCGAGATCTGGTTCGACGGGAAGCTGGTGAGGAAGGACGGCCTCTTCGTCGTGCCCGAGCTGGAGTGCCTGAACCCGGATCGGCTCAAGTAGGCATGGCCTGCCTGGAAATCAGCGCTACTCGAAGCCTCGTGGCAGGCTTCGGGCATAAGGAACGACAATGATCGGAATGATGATAGTTACCGTATTGGGACTTGTCCTGTTCGAGACTGTATCGAGCATCGACAATGCCATCATCAACGCGGAGGTCCTCGGCACGATGGGAGCCAAGGCCCGGAAGTGGTTCCTGACCTGGGGCATCTTCCTGGCGGTTTTCGTCGTGCGCGGACTCCTGCCCTGGCTCATCATCTGGTTTGCCACGCCCGGCATCGGCCCTGTCGAAGCCCTTATGGCTACCTTCTCTGACGACCCACGCGTCATCGAGGCCATCGAGACGGCCAAGCCCCCGCTTCTCATGGCCGGAGGGGTATTCCTCGTACTGCTTTTCTTCCACTGGCTCTTCCTCGAGCCTAAGAATTTCGGCCTGCCAGGCGAGCGCTTTGTCGCACGGCACGGGGTCTGGTTCTACGCCTTCGCTTCCATCCTCCTCCTTGGCCTGGTCGGCCAGGCCCAGCGCGCATCGGAGCACCTCGCCTTTGCGGCCGTGATAGGTTCGACCGCCTTTTTCATAACGCACGGTTTCAAGCAGAACGCGGAGGCCAAGGAATCGGGCCTGGCCGGCTCGTCCCTCTCCGACCTGTCCAAGCTCCTCTACCTCGAGATGATCGACCTGACCTTCTCCATCGACGGAGTGCTTGGCGCTTTCGCCTTCACGCTCTCGGTGCCCCTCATCCTCGTCGGCAACGGCATCGGCGCCGTCGTGGTGAGGCAGCTCACCGTCGGGAACATCGAGAACATCCGCAGGCTGCGCTACCTCAAGAACGGCGCGATGTACTCGATCCTCGGACTCGGGACAGTGATGTGCCTCGGAGGCTTCGGGATCGAGCCGCCCGAGTGGGTGACCCCTGTCCTGACCTTTGTCATAATTGGCTGGTTCTTCGGCAAGTCGCTGCTGGCGGCGAAGAAGCAGTAGTCACCAGGCTGCAGCGGCGCCGCAGAGCCCTCAGTGGCCGAAGAGCCACCAGGCTG
>JBMOIK010000348.1:0-4686 GCA_049317365.1 Rectinemataceae bacterium
CGGCGCCCCCCGTGTCGGCAACAAGGCCTTCATGGAGAGCTTCAACCGTCGGGTACCACATACCTTCCGCTACCGCTACGCGAATGACCTGGTGACGCATCTACCCCCAGCCGTGTTCGGATTCCGCCACGTGCCGCAGCCGAAGCAGCTCGGGAAGCCGGGCTTCCCCTCCGCGAAGGCGCACTATCTCTCGAACTACAAGCAGGACTGAACGGTGGAAGAACAAAAGCTGAAGCAGGGGAAAACCCTGAAGGGTCGGCCCGTCACGTTCTGGGTTGAAGAGGAACGCCTCAATAAGCTCGACGAGGCCTGCGAGGCGTTCAACTGCTCGCGCTCATGGCTTCTCGGCAAGGTAATCGACAATTTTGACGTTTCGGAACTAATAGGCACTAACACCAATTCACAGGAGTGAATAGCGATGCTCGAAATCACCTGCCCGTATCAGGGATGCGGAAACAAGTTTGTCGCGGACGACGAAGACCTGAAGTATGAAAAGCTCGGCCGGAAGGTGGATTGCCCGAAGTGCAAGCGGACCATTCACCTGACACGGCGGCCGGTACTGAGCGCCGGGAAGGTTCACATGTCGAAAAAGGCGAGGCTGAGGCTCCGCCGAGAAGCCGCGAAGGAATAGGGCATGAACAAGACGAGGATCGAGTGGTGCGACATGACGTACAACCCCGTCTGGGGATGCACCTTCGGCTGTCCTTACTGCTATGCGCGAGGTACGGCGAAGCGATGGGGCAAGCAGATTGCCGGGCGTGACGACTTTGTGCCGACGTTCATCGAACGCAATTTCAGGCGAGAGTTCCCGAAGGAGCCATCCCGCATCTTCGTCAATTCGATGTCTGACATCGCAGACTGGGAGCCGGAATGGATGCGAAAGGTGCTGGCGCGGATCGAAGAAGCTCCACGGCATGCCTTCTTGTTCCTCACGAAGCGGCCCGTCGTTTATGGTGGCTGGACGTTCCCGAAAAACGCCTGGATGGGAGTGACGGCTACGTCCGGGGAGGCTCCTCGGGCTCCGCTTGCCCCTCGTGAAGGTGTGGCTCCGCGATTCCTGTCCATAGAGCCCCTGCTCGGCCCCATCGACTCCATCGATCCACTTTTCGCCTGGGCCATCATCGGAGCCGAGTCGGGGCATCGCAAGGAGAAGGTCATCCCAAGGCGCGAGTGGATTCAGGACATCGTTGGCATGTGCCGGAGTCAGGGAATCGCGGTGTTCTTCAAGGAGAGCATAACGAAGCTCTTCCCAGATTTCACGGCCCGAGAATTTCCGGGAGACCTTTGAAGATGTGTTCCCGCGTCGAAAGACTCGCTCGCACAACGAGAAGGTACATGGACTCCCCGAGGGGAGCGATGCGGGCCTCCGAATTGAAGCACGGGAAAGGATGCTCCTATCGGCGTCTTCTCGCGTTCATGGCGATGGAGGCAACTAAAGAAGAGCGGTATGAAACGATCCGTGCGGTTGTCGAGACGATGGCTGAAGCAGGGGTCAAAGCGTGACGCGGCCAGAGACGGTGACTGTCGAACATGAGGGCTTCCAATTCGAGGTTTCGGGTGACTGGGAGCCCCCGGTACCAGGAAAATTCTATGCCCGGAACGGCGATCCCGGCGATCCTCCGGAAGGAGGATATTTCGAGAACTACGATATCAAGTTCAACGAGGAATCTATCCTCGATCTTCTTTCGAGCGAAACCGTGGATGCGATTCTCGACAAGGCTGGCGATGCGGTGACGGACTAGGGCAGAAAACGCCCCTTATGGGGCTCAAAAAACTGGAAGGAGAAGGACATGCAGGAAAGCGCGAATTCCCCGACGATCATCATTCATGATGCCTTGCGGCGGGCAGTGGAAAAGGAAACGGATGAGCACGTAACCGTGCTCTACGACGAGAAGGGCTATCCGTCCTACATGCTCGTCGTGCCCAAGTTCGACGTGAGCGCCATCGATTCCAGCCTGGGAGTCGGCACTCATCCGGCGTTCATCGTGGACGGCAAGGAGAAGGAGCAAATCTTCGTCGGCCAATTCCCGGCGGCGGTGTGCGATGGGTACGCGTGCTCCCTCCCCGATGCAGAGATTCAGCGCTACATCAACTTCGACGACTCCCGCGAGGCATGCGCGAAGAAGGGTAAGGGATGGCATCTCATCACCGCCTGGGAGTGGGCGGCCGTGGCCTTCTGGATCACCAAGAACAGGTCGAAGTATTTCAAGCGGACATGCTGGGAGTGGAACGACGGCCTGAAGCTTCTGGACGGCCGGATTCTTTTCCCGAACGACAACGCCTTCGCGATGCCCGAGGCCGACTGGCCTTTCCAGGGCGCCTGCTTGGATGCGGATGGCGACGATCCGGTGCTCTCGGCCGAGGTTTCACACTTCTCAGAGGAGGACCCGAAAGGCGCCGAAGACGATCGTGATGACGATTACACCTACATCGGCGACCTAAAATCCCTCGAAACGTCGGACTCATACAAAGCTCTTCCTGCCGAGGCCCGAGAGCGCATGGCTCGCATCATGATCGACCCCGCGCCCCGATCGGTGCTCTCCGATATGAGCGGTGGCCTGTACGTTCGCAACTACGGCGAGCGGCTTCCGAGCCGGGGTGGCCACTGGAGCTACGGCGCGAACGCGGGTCTCGCGATCTTGGATTTGGATAACCGCCGGTCGCTCGTGAGCAACAATCTCGGCCTTCGTCCCGCTTTTATCCTGTAAATCTGTCCATCTGTTTTCTGATGGTCTGATAAAGAGACCCCTCTTTCGAGGGGCCAGAATCCCAACCGGATCGAAGGCCTGGTAACCAGAATCCGGACAAGGAGATGGAATGAGTATACAAGTCGATGATGGGCGCGAACAAGTCGCCCTTGTGGTGGTGCCGCTCCCGCCGGAGCGCACCAAGGACACGGCGGAGTGGCGGCGCCGGTTCCCCAAGCTGGACTTCTTGCGCGTGATCGATGCTGAACGGGCGGGCCTCATCTTCGCCAAGCTCTGCTCGCGCATCGCGTGGGCATGGTCGTGCGACCTCGAAGGATGGATCATCATCTGGGTCGGCAATCGGCTCGAAGCGAAGATATTTCCCTTCGCAGTCGCCGAGGATTCTTTCACCCAGGTACCCTTCGAAGATTTCATCCGCTTCTACGGTCTGAAGATCGTCGACGAGGGCGAGCCTTCGGGGTATCTCGTGCCCGCAAGGAGGGCTTCATGAACATCACCATGGTCGACACCCTCAAGGTCGAGAATCCTTCCTGCGTCATTCTTTCGGACAACTCCAACATGACAGAGGAGACCTGGCGCGCGGAACGCCATCGCGGCCTCGGCGGCTCGGATGCGGGGGCAATCCTTGGCCTCAACCACTACAAGAGCGCCTTCATGGTTTACCTCGACAAGCTGGGCCTCGCTCCCGAGATGGAAGAGAACGACGCGATCAGGCACGGGAAGCGCATGGAACCGGTGCTGCGCAGGGAATTCCCCTTCCTGTTCAACGAAAAGACCGGCATGACGATCGGTGTTTTCGAGTCGCCCTATTTCTATCAGTCCGTCGAACATCCCTTCATGATCGCGAACATCGACGGCCTCGTCGTCCTTCCCGAGGGCGGGTACACGACGCCGGACGGTCTGCACATAGAGGGCCTTGGCGGCCTGGAAGTGAAGACCGCGCACTGGCTCATGGCGAAGGAATGGGAGGATGACAGCGTACCCGATTCCTACTATGCCCAGGTTCAGCACTACATGGCCGTCCTTGATCTCTCATGGTTCATGCTGCCGGTCCTCGTCGGCAACCACTTCGATTATCGGATCATTCCCCGCAACGATGAGTTCATAGCGCGGCTCATAGCGGCGGAGAATGCCTTCTGGACGGCGAACGTCCTCGTTCGGGCGATCCCGGCGCCGTCGGGCATCGAGTACGAGGACGGGTACCTCCTCGCCCTCTACGGGGATCAGGACGACGCGGCCATGGTCCGCGCTCCTCAGCTCGAAGGGGATACCGAACGCTACCTCGAAATCAACGCGATGCTCAAAGAGCTGGAGGACGAGAAATCCCGCCTTCAGGCCTCATTCAAGGTCTGCCTCGGGAATGCGAAGATCGGCGTGGCCGGAGCTCACCGGATCACGTGGAGCCGCTTCGATCGAACCCAATTCAACCGGGAGCTTTTCGAGAAAGAGAATCCGGGCGTCTACGATCGGTATTGCGAACTGAAGCCGTCTTCACGGCTCACGGTCAAGTGAAAAGGGAGAAAGCATGAAACTGATTGGCTTATCCATCGAAGGTCTTCGCAAAATCAAGGCCGCCGAACTCGATTTCGACGGAAAGAACCTCGTTCAGGTCCGAGGAGCGAACGGGGCTGGCAAGAGCACGGTCCTCGACGCGATCCATTTTCTTCTCAAAGGGACGCGCGACATTCCCGCCGGGGTGGTGAGTCATGGGGCCGGAGAGTCGGTGATCGTCGGAACGATCGACGACTACATCGTCCGCAGGACCATCAAGACCGACGGCAAGAGCGCCCTGAGCGTGGAGAGGGAGGGAGGGAAGGTCGCCCGGCCGCAAGAGTTCCTGGACACGATCTCGGGCCAATTCCTCGACCCCGAGTGGTTCGCGAAGCTTCCCGGACCCGAGAAGCGGGCGGTACTGATGCGCTACGTCGGGATCGACTTCACGGCGATCGATGGGCGGATCGCCTAGGCGGAACAATCC
>JBMOIK010000349.1:0-4683 GCA_049317365.1 Rectinemataceae bacterium
CGGAAACTGCCCGTGGCACCTTACTCTCTACCAACAAGGTTCGAGGAACTTCTTACGCAATACGCTTTACAGCTCTACTGAATGATGCAAGACTGCAATCATGGAAAACGCCATGCTCGATGGAATTTGGGAGGAGCTCTCCCGGTTGACGGCTGAAGCCTTGAGGATGACCGATCCTGAAGCAGCGCGTTTTTCCGCATCCCGAGTCGCCCGCCTTGTCGGCCTTCTGCCATTTATCGCTGGCTGTGGCGAAGCCGAACGCACTGCCCTTGCCCACCTGGCCGTATGGGTAGCCGCCAACCGTGGAGGGGTCCGGACTGTCTTCGACGCAAGGCCATCGGATGACTCCATGCCCGAATCGCGACTTGCGACCATTTCCGCCTTTTCCGGCGGCTCCGCGGTCATCATCGATGCTGGAATGAAGCGCCTTGCCTTGGTGATGATCGCAGGGTACGAGAGGGACTCGAAGGTCGACCTTGCGCGTGGCAAGCATAATCCGGTAGCTGCGGGCATCTGGAACGCGCAGGCGCTGAAATCGGAATTCTCGGAGGCAAACCCGGATATAGACCTAGTACTTACCATCGATCAGGCGCTCACTGCCTGGTGGGATGGTTGATATGGATCGCGACAAGTTCATCAGGCGAGCGGCCATTTTCTGGGGCCTGGTTTTCCTGTTTGCCTATTTGTATGTGGTTGTCTTCCAGCGAACCTATGTCAGGGGATGGCCACTGACCGTGAGTCTGGTCAAGACCTGGAGCGTCCTCGCAGTTGGGATTATCCTCGCCTTGCCCCTGGTCTGGCGACCCCTGATCTGGCTGCAGCCCCTGGTATTCTTCGCCGTGGTCCCCGTCTCCATGGGGGACGGATACGTGTCGCTCTACTCGCTTGGCTTTTACCTCGTGGCCATATTCACGCTTTTCCGGCTTGGTTTCTTCGAACGGCATCGCGTCATCAAGCTCATTATCGTCCTCCTCTACCTTTTCGTGGTGGAGTTTGTCTTCATGCTCATCAATGGCCACATCTTTTTCGAGGCTATCAGCCCGGTGTTTTTTTCAGCCACCCTCCTGGTGTTCCTCTACCTCTCTTTTTCCGATCGCCTGACGGTTTTCCTCAAGGAACCCAAGCCGAAGGTTTCCCTCAAGGAAAGGGGCCTCTCTCCCGCCGAGCGCCTCTATGTGTTCTCGGCCGCCAATGGCAACAGCATCAAGGGGATCAGCTCCGATTACGAAATTGCCGAATCCACCGTGCGGAACACCCTCGCGCATTCCTATAAGAAGCTCGGTGTGGCGGATGCCACCAGTTTCGCCGTGCTTGTCGCGACGAAGGAATTGGTGGAGTAGTCCATTCTGTAGTCAACCCAGGTGGCGGGTGCGGTCGTCATCACCGCGACGCTCGAGCCGCAGCCTATCCTGGCAGCGCCGGCTGCTTTGCGGCCAGACCTTCAGGTAGCAGTCTGTCCTTGGATGGAATCTGAGGGCTCGGAGAACGCAGCAGGCGGGTAACTTCGAGCTATTGTGCGACCGCGATGGACTGCGCGGGATTGGAGGACGGCGATCCGGGCGGCGATAACTTTTACTGCCACTCCCCGCGAGGCTGCGCCGCCATCGATCTTTTTCCGGCTCCTGATGAAGCTCGGCCTGTCGACACCGGGGACAAAGGTTTTCAGCATTAGTTCCATCATCCCGTCCCGGTCGACGTCCTCGCATCCATGGCGCTTGAACCAGCGCGACCGCACGAACACGGGTATCCTGAGGCCCATGCGGCCATCCCCTTCGCTTCGCGCGCCCTGGCGTCCGCTGCCGCCTGGAGCAGCGCCTTGCCGAGGCCCTTGTGCCCTCCCTCGTCGTCGAATTCGCTTGACCAGTCCTCGAGGCATTTGCAGTAGGTTCCGGCGCGGTCTTCGGGCTGATCGATGATCTTACTAAGGATTTCGTAAATATGACAACACATGATCGCATTTCGATCAATAATCAGTGGTATGGAATGCGATCATGTGTTGCCCGACTTGTGAAATCCTTAGTAATGCTGGCTTCCTGTCGACAAGGGTAGTGGGTTCCGTGGAATTTGCCAGACCTCCTCCATGGGATTGTCGCTTACCGAAGGGGCATCGCATACTCACCTATCGTCTTTTTCGCCAAATCGCGGTATTCGCCTGAAGGACCGAGCATGACGCATTTTCCTGCACGATTGGCCAGGCTGTTCCTGGGACTCTTCCTGTACGCGCTCGGGATTGTGCTCACTATGAAGGCCAATATCGGCTACGCACCCTGGGAGGTCTTCCACGCCGGCATAGGAAGGACAATCGGCATGAGCATCGGAAACGTGTCCATCGTCGCGGGCCTCCTCATCGTGCTCGTAACCTTCCTCCTCGGGGAGAAGTCCGGTTTCGGCACGGTTCTCAACATGGTCTTCATCGGCGTATTCATGGACCTGCTTCTGGGACCAGGTTTCATCCCCACGATGACGGGCTGGCTGCCCGGGATCGCCCTGTTGCTCGCCGGCCTCTTCACGATTTCCCTGGCCTCGTTTTTCTACATCGGTTCGGGCTTCGGCGCCGGACCGAGGGATGGCCTCATGGTTGCCCTGAGGAGGAAGACGGGCCTCTCGATCGGCCTTTGCCGCGGCGGCATCGAAGTCGCCGCCGTCCTTATCGGCTGGCTCCTTGGAGGCATGGTTGGTGCCGGTACGGTGATTTCCGCCCTCGCCATCGGTCTCTGCGTCCAGCTTACCTTCCGGCTGCTCGGCTTCGATCCCACCCAGGTGCGGCACGAGACCATGCAGCAGACTTGGAGAGGGTGTTCGCGTCGCTCCTGAGCGACGCTCGCTTCGTCCAGTTCCCGGAAGCAGGGCGGTCCCAGGTTCCCTGCCCCCTTCCCCGAAGCTCCGGGTTGTCTTGTCTCGACGATAGCGTCATCGCGCAAGGCGGTCCAGCGGATTACTATATGGTCAAGCACCCTTCCTTGATCCTTACTACCGAGTCCGCTGCAATGGATACACAAAAACGCATTTCGCCCAACCAGAGAAAGGCGAAATGCGCTCTTGCGTAGCCATATTTCAGGACTCGGTAGTATATATTTCTGCAAGATACTTAATCAATGACCAATGCCGAGGGAACCGGCTTCGACTGGGACGAGCGCAACACGGACAAGAACCGAAACAAGCACGGCGTCGAAGCGATGGAGTGCGAGGAGATTTTCTTCCACCAACCCAGGGTGGTGACCTCCGACACCAAGCACTCGCAGGTCGAACAGCGGTTCCATGCGCTGGGACAGACCAGCAAAGCCCGCCTGCTGCTGTTGGTCTACACCATTCGGAGCCAAAAGATCCGGGTGATCTCGGCTCGAGACATGAGCCGAAAGGCGCGGGATATCTATGAGAGCCACCACAATGCCACTACCTGAGTTTGCGGACGAAGCCGAGGGAGCCCTGTTCTGGCAGACCCATGATTCGACTGATTATGTCGACTGACTATGTCGACTGGACAAAGGCCGAGTCCGTAAGGTTTTCCAATCTTCAGCCCAGCCTCAAGAGCATTTCACTCCGGTTGCCCGAGCCCATGCTGGCCCGGCTCAAGTCGCTGGCCAACGAGCGCGACCTGCCCTACCAGTCCCTGATCAAGATGATCCTGGCCGACCACCTCGCACAGTCCTGAAGGAGTCCGAAAGCTAGAACAGGTCAGTTCTTGGTTTGCGACATTCCCTTCCCGCTTTTCCGCATTGCACTGTCCCCGGGGGGAGCCCGTCGAACAGCCTCGAAGCCAAACCGAATGGTCCCAGGCACAAGAAACTGACGAAGGTTTTTGCTCTCGATACAAACTTGTCCAGTTGTCGCCGCGCACATTGAACTGACAATCTTTCTCACGCTTTCCTGTCTCGCACAATCCGCTGCCAATTGAGCCGGACTCCCGGATTTCCCTTTACAGGGTCTTCCATCTCGCCGCCTCGGTCAACCTTTGGCCGGCAGTGGAGCTCGGACTTTCCCAACGTCGCGGATAGAGGCGCTGGAGGCTGATCAGGAGGATGCGGAGCAGAGACTGGGCCATGATGTTCGATTCCAGCGTCGCACGACCTGACTCCTCCTCGAGTTGCTGAAAGAGATCCTGCAGGCGGGCTTTCGACTCGGGCGATGGGACCAGTTCCTGCCTTGTGTCGAGCTCATGGAAGTACGAGAGGGACCTGAGGAAGCGCTGGTCCGCCATGCCACCTTCCAGGAAACCACCTGTCCCGGTGCGATGAAGTAGAGCTGGCCAGGTCGGAGCCGATAGTCCTCGAAGTCGATGCGAAGGATGCCTGATCCGCGGATGAGCCAGTACACAGCGTAGAAAGGGCTTGACAGGGGCGGTGAGGATCGCAGGCTGCCAGCTGAATCCTCGAGGCGGGCGACGAGGCGGGAGGTCGCTGCTCATTGGGTCGAGGCCTCAGGCCGGCACGGCATGCCGGTCGATATCAGCCAGTTTGCCGAGAAGGTCGCGCCAAAGTCGACCTATCCGGCCAACATAGCCTACGAAGCGGCAGGGCTCCAGGATCCCGCGAGGGCTGACCGCTACCTGCGGCGCCTTCGCGAAGCGGCGGCCACCGAGAGCCGTTCGATCCACCTGCCGGAGATCCAGGCGGACCTCGCCGAGGAGATCGGTCTGGACCGGGCATGGTTTCTCGCGGATCTCGCCGGCCCGGCCAAGGAAGC
>JBMOIK010000350.1:0-4669 GCA_049317365.1 Rectinemataceae bacterium
TCGGGCGTCGTACCCTTCTATATCGGTAGCCTCTCGACCGGTGTGGCGCTCGCGACGATCCTTCCATCGAACGTCGTCGGCTTCAGCATCGACAATATCGCCCTACAGGGCACGGCCTATTTAGCGGGCGCAGGCGCAGGACTTGGCGCAGCCTGGCTCATGTCCAAGGACCGTGACTTCTCTCTGGCCAAGGACATCTGGATCGAGAGCATCGAGGTAGCCAGCATAGCTACCTGGGTAGGGCTCTACGAAACCTGGGTGCCGCCCAACGTCTACAGTGTAAACGGAACCTACACTTCCAAGATCTCGACGCGAGACAGGATCGAGCAGCTCGGACTCTCGGGCCTCCTTGTCGGAAGTCGTGGACTTACCTATGCCTTCCTCCAGGATGCCAAGCCATCATTCGGCAAGGCCGCTTTTTCGGCCCAGCTCGCCGCCTGGTCGGTCTACTACACCACGATCACGCAGTACGGGCTGCTCGGGATAACGGAAGGGAAGATCGCCAACACGGTCACCCTCGGCACCATGGACGCCTGCCTCGCCTTTGGTGGGCTGGCCTGGGACCAGCTCCACTGGAGCGCCTACCGTTCGGGCCTCATTTCTGTGGGCGGTCTGGCCGGAATTCTCTTCGGTACGGGCATCAACATGATCGTTTCAGGCTTCGTGAAATCCAATGGCGACAAGATAGCCGCATCCATCATGCTCGGCTCGGCGCTCGTCGGCCAGGTTGTCGCAACAAACGTCACCGAGGGAATGGAGATCGAAGAACCGTCGATCGGCATGCTGCACCTGGGGCTCTTCCCCGCCATTAGCAGCCACGGGCAGGGGCTCAGGCTCCAGGGGACGATTTTCCTGTAAGGCCCTCCACGGGCGCGAATCCATCCGTTTTACTGGATTCCTGCAACGCTTGAAGTTATCTTCACATTCCATGAAGCAAGACCACGAATCACGAAGCAGATTCTACACCATCCTCGGAATAGCCTTGGCCATGTTCCTCGGCGCCCTCGATCAGACCATCGTCTCGACAGCCATGCCGCGCATCGTCGCGGAGCTGCATGGGCTGGAACGTTTCACCTGGGTGACCACTGCCTACCTCCTGGTCTCGACCCTCCTCGTGCCGATCTACGGCAAGCTGGCCGACATCGTTTCGCGGCGGCTCCTTGAGATTGCAAGCGTCTCGGTGTTCCTGGCCGCCTCGGCGCTCTGCGGCCTGGCCGGGGAGTGGGGAAGCCTCCCGCTCATCGGCGACGGAATGAACCAATTGATCCTGTTTCGGGCCCTGCAGGGCCTGGGTGGCGCCGGCATCTTCGCCCTGGCCTTCATCATCGTCTCCGACCTTTATCCGCCGCGCGAGCGGGGCAAGATCTCCGGCGTCTTCGGGGCGGTCTTTGGCCTGTCGAGCATCCTGGGCCCCCTGGTCGGCGGCTTCCTCACCGACAACGCCGGTGCCTGGCTTCCTCCCATCGAGGGCTGGAGGTGGGTCTTCTATGTCAATATCCCGATCGGCCTCGTCGCCCTCTGGTTCATCGTAACCAAGATGCCCCATCTCCATCCTGCCCACGCAGGGCATGGCGAAAGGCATGAACTCGACCTGCTCTCAGCCGGCCTGATGGTCGGAGCCTTCGCGCCCCTCATCCTCGCCCTCCAGCTCGACAAGACCGCCTATCCCTGGGGCAGCTGGCAGATACTCGGATTGCTCGGAGTGTCGGCGGTCTTCCTCGCTTCCTGGATCATCCACTCCCTCCGGACGAAGCACCCCATCCTCGACCTCCGGCTCTATGCCAACAAGGTCTTCGCCTGGTCGAGCGTCGCCACCTTCTTCTTCGGCGGGGGCTTCATGTCGGTCATCATCTTCCTGCCGATCTACATGGTCTTCGCCCAGGGTGTCTCCGCGACAGGGGCGGGAGTCAGCATCATTCCCCTGTCCATGGGCTCGGTGCTTGGCTCGACCCTTTCCGGCGCCATCATCACCCGGACGGGACGCTACAAGTCCATGATGGTTGTCGGAGCGATCATCGCAATTGCTTCATTCGTCATGCTCTCTGGCCTTGGTACTGCGACGCCCTACTGGCTCGTCGTCGTCTGCATGTTCGTGGTGGGCCTGGGCTTCGGCCCCTCCCAGTCGGTCTACGCCCTGGCCAGCCAGAACTCCGTGCCTCCGGCCAAGATCGGACAGACCACGAGCGCCATCCAGTTCAGCCGCCAGATGGGCGCCGTCGTGATGGCAGCCATCCTCGGCGTGGTGTTCAATACCACCCTGACCGAGGCCCTCCCGAAGCACGGCATCGACGGTACGATGTCCTCCCTGTCAGGGGGTGGCAAGGCCGGTCTCGGTGCCGGCCCTGAAGAGATCAGGGCAGGCATCATTTCCGGCTTCGACGCGATGGAAGCCTCCCTAGACCGACTCTTCTCGCTTCGAGGCCCCGAAGCCAAGTTGGCCCTCGACAGTTTCCTCGCCGATCCGAAGGTACCAGCCGAATACCGTGACCGCCTCAGGGCAGGGACTCCATCCATGAGGATCGACGCAGCCTTCGACGCCTTGCTCACGGCTGTCGAAGCTGGCGATTCTGTCACGCTCGCAGAGCTCCTTGATCCTGAAAAAAAGGACGCTGATGGAAATCCCGGGCTTGGGGCGTCCATGCCCGACTTCGCGAGCGCAACTCTCCAGAAGCTCGCGGTAGCCCCTGAGGCCCAGCGTCAGGCGCGCATGCCAGCCATCCGCTCCCAGTTCGAGGCACAGAAGACTTCCATCGAGGAAACGGCGAGCGTGGCAGCTGGAAAGGCAGTCCATGACGCACTTGAAGCTGCCAAAGTCAGTGTCGCGGACAGGACCGTGGAGGGGCTCAAGGCTTCCTTCTCCGATGGCGCGGTCAGGGTATGGTTCTATGGAATCTTCCTGATGGTCGGACTCTTCCTTGCCTGCCTCATGATTCCCGACCTTCCCCTGCACGGCAAGAAAGAAGGGCCTCCTGCTGGCGTTGCCGGCCCCCCTGCTGCCGAGCATCCTGAGCCGGCTCTGTCCTGAATCACAAGGGGCGGCCGCATCATTAGGGCCGCTCTCGTTCATCTCGCCTAAACGAGGCTCGCATCCCTGCCGATGCTTGCAAGGTGAGGACCATGAGAGCTCCACCGATCTGCCTCCTTGTCTGTTGCCTGGCGTCTGTGGCGCCAGGCGCGGTCTGGTCGCTACCCACAGCCACTCCAGCCAGCTCCGCTGATCTCAGCCTCGGGCCTGCAGATTTCCGCATCGAGCAGCGGGGAGACCCTGGGTACCACCTCTTCGTCCGCCAGAAACCGGGGCTCGCATCCATCCTTCTAGCGGAAAGCACGGCCGATCCCTCCCGGAAAGCTGACAATTATGCCTACCGCAATCCCGGTTTCCATGAGGAAAACGGCAGGGAGCAGCGGATGCTGAACGCTGCCTTCCTGCCCCTTGATGCGAACAACCACTATCTCATTGACTCCAGCCCCGGGCCCGATGCGCAGCTCGGCTCTGCCTTCCATGTCTTCATTCCCTGGCTTGTCGTGTGGGGCTACCCCTGGTCGCGGAGCGGCACGACCTTCATTTCCGATGGCAGCTTCATCAATGTGCGCGCTTTCTCAAGGCCCTATGCGGACTACAGTGGGAGTTACCAGGACAATCCCTTCCTCGTGCGGGTAAGCCAGAAAGGGGTAAAGCCAGCTCCGGTCGCAGCATCCATGCCTCCGGATGCTGAGCTTGCCGTCGCAGCCTCCAAGGCGCCGGATATTCCGCTTGCACTCAAGCCAGCTTCCCGTGAGAAAAAGCGGGACCTGGGTGCCTATTTCCTTGAAACGGTGAAGGCCTTCGAGGACATAGCCCAGGCTGGCAAGGGCAGCCTGCGCTACGCGGACGGAGCCAGGGACATCGTCCCCGCGCTTGCAGGTCTTCTGGATTCCTCGAAGGGCAGGAAGCTCGACCTGGTGCTTTGCATCGACACCACAGACTCGATGCAGGATGACATCGATGCGATCAGGAAGGCCCTTCCCGGTGAGTTCAAGAAAGCGCTCGAAACCTGCGCCGACTACCGGATAGGCCTCATTTTTTTCAAGGATTATTTCGAGGAGTATCTGGTAAAGCGTCATGAATTCACCAAGGATTACCTTGTTCTCGATGAGGAACTGGCTGCAGCCCGCGCTGGCGGTGGCAGGGACATTCCTGAAGCCATATACGAGGCGCTCTACGCCGCCCTGACCGAGTACGATTGGAAAGCTGAGGACCGGAGGCTCGTGCTGGTCAGCGATGCGCCGCCGCATCCCCTTCCCCGCGGCACGATCGGCAAGGTCCAGGTGGATGGAGAGGCAGCCAGGTGGAACGTTGAACTCGATGCGATCATACTGCCCCCCTGATCCTGCAATCCGCCTTGCCGTCGGGAACTCCCTGGGTATAGGATGCACGTCAATAGGGAAAGTGAATGGAGATCTCTGGATGGATGGCTCAATGATGGGAATTGAGAGGATCTCGGCTCGACCGAACTCCCTGTTTCTTCGTGCGCTGGCACTGTTCGCCCTGCTTTCCCTGGTCGGAACTGTCCGCCTTGTAGCCGAACCGAAGGCCATGGGCGGGTCGGGGATGCCGGGCGGCATAGGACTCGAACCGGGGACGATGGCTGGCGCTTCTGTTCCTCTCGACCGCGGCCTCTTTTATTCG
>JBMOIK010000351.1:0-4666 GCA_049317365.1 Rectinemataceae bacterium
TGCGCAACGGCATGAACCTGATGGGCGTGGACGAGTCGCTGCAGTACATCATCCGTGGCGCTGTCCTCGCCCTCGCAGTCATCTTTGACGTCACGACCCGGAGGGTAAAGCGCTGATCAGGGGGCAGGCGGGTCGTGCCGACCCGGAGGGTAAAGCGCTGATCAGGGGGCAGGCGGGTCGTGCCGACCCGGAGGGTAAAGCGCTGAGGCCGCTCATGAAGACCAAGAACCGCATGAGCCTCCGGCTCAGCATCTCGGGCTCGATCATCGTGACGGTCATCGCTACGACCCTCCTCATCGGAGGGACGACGGTCTGGATGTCGCGCCAGTCGATGAGGGAAGACCTGTCCAAACGCATGATCGACGTGCTTTCCATCCTGCGGGGCCAGATCGACCCGGAACTCCATGCCACCCTCCACCTCCGGGGCGACATGTCGAAGCCGGCCTATATCGGACTCCGCGACCGCCTCCTTGAGATGCGGAAGGCCGTGCCGGACATCAGCTACCTCTACACCTTCCGCATGGATTCGGGACAGGACAAGCCCTACTTCGTGCTCGATTCAGGGACCCAGGATGATTTCAGCGCCCTCGGCGACGTCTATGACGAGGTCACGGCGACGATGCTCGAGAGTCTTGCGCCGCCCTTCAAGGTCCGCGTCGAATCGGACTTCGCCACCGACCAATGGGGCACCTGGCTCTCGGGATACATACCAATTATCAATGCCGAAGGAGGCATCGAGGCTGTCCTTGGCATGGACATGTCGGCCTCCTACATCAGCGCCCACGAGCAGGGCCTCATGCTTTCGATACTCGCCATCGCACTGGTCATCGCCGGAGCCATGGTCCTGTTCTCGGTCTTCATCGCCCGTGCCATCGCCCGGCCCCTCCTCGCCCTCTCGGACGACATGTCCCATATCGCCGAGCTCAAGCTCGACACGGTCGTCAAGCTGAAGAGCGGCGTAAGGGAGGTCCTCCTCATGGTGGATGCCCTCGAGAACATGAAGAAGGGCCTGCGTTCCTTCCGGAAATACGTGCCAGCCGACCTCGTCACCCAGCTCATCGGGATGCAGCAGGAAGCAGTCCTCGGTACGAAGCGCCAGGAGCTCACGATCTTCTTCTGTGACCTCGCCAATTTCACCACGCACACCGAACGTCTCTCGCCCGAGGATCTCAACGTCCTCATGAGCGCCTATTTCATCGCCGTCACCGAAGCGCTCCAGAAGGAAGGCGCAACCATCGACAAGTTCATCGGTGACGCTGTCATGGCCTTCTGGAACGCCCCGCTCGCTCTTGAGGACCACGCGCTCCGGGGGCTCCGCGCATCCCTGGCTGTGCAGGAGGCCTTTGCCGGCGCGATGCATGGCTTTGTGAAGCCTGGGCTCCCCGAGCTCGTCGTCCGAGTCGGACTCGCAACGGGCAAGGTCATGGTCGGCAACATGGGCCATGAGGGCAGGCTCTCCTACACGGCCATCGGCGATGCCGTCAACCTCGCAAGCCGCCTGGAAAGCCTTAATAAATACTACGGTACCCGCATCCTCGTCGCTGAGGAAACCCTGCGCCAGGCCGGGAACCAGATCCACTACAGACCCATCGACAAGGTCGCGGTCAAGGGCAAGGACCAGGGCATTGTCATCGGGGAGATAGCAAGGGCCGAGCCTGCCTGGTGGGCTGCCTACCGTGGAGCCTGGGAGGCCTATGGAGTGGGCGACTGGGCGCTGGCCCACGAGGGCTTTTCGACTCTCGCCGGCGATCCTGCCATCGCCGATGGCGCTTCGAAGGCCCTTTCAGCGCGCTGCAGGGACTTCCTGGAGGGCGGAGCGCCAGAGCTCTGGAACGGAACCTGGGCCATGCAGGACAAGTGAGCGAACCGCCCAAGGAAGGGACCAATGCGTAGAAAAGACAGGCTCGTGGCCGACTCCTGTGAGCTCGCTGGCTATCTCGACAGGGCGGATGCCTGCAGGCTGGCCTTCGCGGTCGCAGGCGAGCCCTACATCGTGACGCTGAACTTCGGCTACGAATGGGAGGGAGACTTCCCGCTCCTCTACTTCCATTGCGCGAAACAGGGCCGCAAGCTCGACATGATGCGGGCCAACTCCCGCGTCTGCTTTCAGCTCGACACGGGTCACGAACTCATGGCAGAAGGTCCTTTCTGCGACTGGGGCATGCGCTTTTCGAGCATCGTCGGCTACGGGCTCCTCGACGAGGTTCCGGACGAGGAAGGCCGCAAGAAAGGCCTCGACCTTATTGTGCGGCACTTCGGCGGCGACAGCCGCGGCCAGTTCTCGAACGGCCTTTTCCATGCCACCACCGTCCTTTGTCTCCAGGTAACGGAGATGACGGGGAAGCGCAAGATGTGAAAAGATGCGCCCCGCCCGGGAGAATCAAGGGCAGCTGTGCTCAGCCATCAACGTCCGACTTTCCGTGATCCCCATCATCACGCTGCGTGACTTTGTCATAGAGCTTGGCCCCGGTGAAGAAGCTCATGAGGATGAGGGGCCCGAGGATGAGTCCGTTGAAGCCAAAGGTCTGCAAGCCCCCGATGATCGCGAAGAATATCAATAGGGGATGGATCTTGAGGCGGTTGCGGAGGAGGAAGATCCGGAGCACGTTGTCGAGGCTCGCGATGAGGATCGCCGAGAGTATGAGGAGGATCAGGCCCTTGGTGGGATGGCCTCCCAGCATCATGGCGATCGAGATGGGCGCCCAGATCGTGCCGGTGCCGATCATGGGGATGAAGGAGGCCGCGATGGTGAGGGCTCCGAGGATGAGGGCCCCCTTCACCCCGAACGAGGTGAACAGCGTGAAGGCGATGATGCCCTGGATGATCGAGACGAGGACATAGCCCACCACGAGGTCGCGGGCGGTGCGCCGGAGGGTTCGGAGGAACATCATGCTGTATTCACGTTCAATTGGTATTGCCCGTATCAGCGTGGACATCAGCTCCGGTCCGTCGAGGAAGAGGAAGAACAGGGTGAACATGATGAAGAACAGTCCCACGACGATGAACAGGATGTTCTTGAGCAGCATGCCCGAAACGCTGATGAGCCGCGATGCAGAGATGTTTATGAAGCCTGCGAATTCCTCGCGGAGGTTGATGCCCGAGAAGTCGAAGCTGCCCTGCGTGAGGTCGTTGATGAACTTGCCGATCGGCCCGGCGGGAGAGAGGTCGAGGATCTCCGGATGGGTCTGCAGATCGAGGGCGATCGAGTGCGCCATACTCTTGAGCTGGCCGACCATCGCGATGCCGAGGAATACGACCGGAACGAGGATCACGAAGACAGCCGCGATGGCCATGAGGGCCGCGATCAGGGTCCTCGTGGGCTCGTTGAGCGTTTTTTCCCGGTGCGTGCCGACAAAGCGGTCGAAGAGGGGCGCGGTGAAGGCGTAGAGGAGGCCCGCCCAGATGATGACCGTAAGAAAGGGTGCGAAGATGCGGGCCACCAGGGCGAAGAGGAGGAGGAAAAATGCGAGAAACAGGTATCGTCGGACGTTCTTGCCTTCCATGGATCCTCTTTCCTATAGCGTTTTCCGGCAGTGTTGGCAGCCCAAGACGTGGACATGCTTCCTGCCGGGTCGTTCAAAATAGCGGGCCACCGCGAATTCGAGGGGGCCCAGTTCGGATCCGCACACTGGACAGGCGCGGAGGAGCCTGGTTTCGGAGGATCCAAGGCAGTGCGGGCAACCGAAGATCCGCATGATGCGGTCACCGGGTCCAGGAGCCAGGTCGGACTTGATCCGCTCTCCTGGCGCCAGCATCGATCCACAGAGGACGCAGGTCCCCGGTCGTGGCCCCGCCTTCGTCTTGGTCCCGGCTTCCTGTGACAGGATGGCTGCCTGCCCTGCCTTCGATGGAATCCGGGAGACCGTCGAACCGCGGAGCATCAGCCATACAAGGAGTGCCAATACTATGGATCCGAGGGTCAGGGCCAAGAACATGAGGGAGTATACCTTCGCAGGGCCCGTGCTGCCAACGCCAAATTCCTCAGTCTTCGGCCGGGAACTCATTCCCCCTGTTTTCTTAAGCTGGCTTGACCCTGGAGCGGTCCTCGTTCTACTACCTTTCCATGGCCTCCCTCTACCTTGTGGCGACTCCGATCGGCAACCTCGGCGACATTACGCTCCGTGCCCTGGAAACCCTGAAGGCGGTTGAGGTCATTGCCTGCGAGGATACGCGGCACAGTCTCGGGCTCCTTACCCATTTCGGGATACGCAAGACCCTCCTCGCCTGCCACGCCAACGACGAGGAACGTGGGGCCGGGCGGATCCTCGGCCTTCTCGCCGAGGGTCGGGACGTCGCCTATATCAGCGATGCGGGCACCCCAGGCATCTCTGACCCAGGTGCCGTCGCTGCCCGAATGGCTCGGGAAGCGGGCTATCCAGTCATACCCATCCCTGGCCCCTCGGCCTTTGCAGCCCTGATGTCCGTTGCCGGCATAGGCGGGCGCTCCGTGCTCTTCGATGGATTCCCCTCGCCCAAGCCAGGCAGGCGCCGGTCACGCATTGTCGAGCTCATGGCGCGGGAGGAAGCCTTTGTTCTTTACGAATCACCCTTCAGGATCGGCAAGCTCCTTGCCGACATTATGGCCGTGGACCCATCCCGGACTGTCGTCGTTGGACGCGAGATGACCAAGATACACGAGGAGATAGTCGCCGGAAGGGCGGACGAG
>JBMOIK010000352.1:0-4658 GCA_049317365.1 Rectinemataceae bacterium
GTCCTGCCCATCGTCGACGGGGATGGCCGCTACAAGGCCCTCCTCCACTACGGGGCCTTCGCCGAGAACATCCTCACCAAGATCAATCCGCACAAGAAGGCCATCATAACGACGAGCGTCGGCCACCTCATCGCGACGGCGAAGGCCCAGCCCCTCCTGGTATTCGACGAGGCAGCCTTCTTCAAGGCCCGCATCGCTGTCGCAGCCCTCGAGACGCAGAGCTTCCTCAAGCACCTCAGGGCCGAGCCCGCGGAAAACACCATCGTGCTCGTGGGCGACCGCGAGGACGTGCAGCGGCTGGCGATAGAGGCCGGAGTACGCGTGCTCATCGTCACAAATGGTACGATCGTCTCGAAGCCGGTCCGCGAGCTGGCGGAGCGGAAACGGGTGTCCGTCCTCGTGTCGCCTTACGACACCTCGAGCACGGCCCTCCTGGTCATCTACTCGACGCCGGTCGGCATGATGGGGGACTCTTCCATCGCGCCCTTGCAGAAGAAGGACTGGATCAAGTCGGCGAGGAAGGCCCTCGCGGCCTCGCCCATCCGCTGTGTGCCGGTCGTCGACGAGGACATGAAGGTGATCGGCATCTTCGCCGAGGGGGACCTCGCCAACGATCCCCACGTCGACCTCATCCTGGTCGACCACAACGAACTTTCCCAGGCGGTCGAAGGTGCGGAGAACTACCATGTCCTGGAGGTCATCGACCATCACCGCCTCGGCACCTTCCAGACAAAGTACCCGATCACCTTCATCAACCGGACCGTCGGTTCGACGAGCACCATGGTCGCCTCGATGTACCGCGAATCCCGGATATCGCTTCCTAAGCCCATGGCGTCCATCCTCCTCTGCGGCATCCTCTCGGACACCCTGATCCTCCGCTCCGCGACGACGACCGACATCGACCGCGAGATGGCCGAGTACCTGTCGAACATCACGGATCTCGAGCTGGGCGAGCTTGGACAGTCCATCATGGGCGCTGCGTCGGCCGTTTCCTCCCGTCCCGCGGCTGACATCGTGCGCCTTGATCTCAAGGAATACACGACCTCAGGCAAGAGAATCACGGTAAGCCAGGTCGAGGTCACCGATACCGACGAGATCCTGGAGAAGAAGGCGGAGATCCTGGCGGCGATCAAGGCCGTGCGGGCGGAAAAGGGCTGCTATCTCTCGGCCCTCATGGTGACCGACATAACTACATTGACCAGTCTCCTCATGATCGATGCCGAGAAGGAGGTCATGCACCTCATCGGCTATCCGAGAAGCGAGGCCGGCGTCTATGTGCTCAAGGACATCCTTTCGAGGAAAAAGCAACTGATGCCCGCGATCATCGAACTGGTGGAAAAGGCCACCGAGGGCTGAGCCGGTCAGGCGGCTCCGGTTCCCGGCGCCGCCTGGAGGCTGTCTATCTTCCGTGGCAGGCCTTGTATTTCTTGCCGCTTCCACAGGGGCAGGGGTCGTTTCGTCCAACCTTTGGCGCGGCGCGGGTGATCGTCTCAGGGACCACCTCTCCCTCCTCGTAGAGCCAGGCCCCGTCCTTTTTCACGAAGCCCGCGCGCTCGTGGTGGCGGTCCTTGAGGCCGCCCTGGATGTAGGTCGCGATGAACTCGACGCTGCCCTTGTCGTCGTCGGGGCCGCCCTTGTCCGTAGAGACGATCTCGAGGCCGAGCCACTCGGATTCCAGGGCCCAGCGCTTCGTGGCCTCTCGATCGACTCCCTCCTCGCCGCCGACGCAGGAAGCCACGAGGTGGTCGAAGGCGCCCTTGACGTAGGCCGAATAGCGGCTCCTCATGAGGGCGAGGGCCGTCCGGGCAGGGGCACTGCCGGTAATGACGGGCTCGCAGCATTCGGCGTAGGGCTGGCCGGAGCCGCAGGGACAGTTGCTCATAATTGACTCCTTAATATCGACTCGTGGTCCTGCGGGTGCATGTCCGCAAGGCGCGCGCTTTCTAGACCAGGTCAGGCTTACTTGCCCAGCGCCCCGGTGGCGAGGACTGGCAGGGAGATGAAGTTCCCGATCATGCCGCCGAGGCTCGAGAGCACGAAGATCAGCAGGATTCGCGTAACGCGGTTTCGGTAGAAGCCGCGCAGGCTCGTGATGTCCTCGGCGAGGTTCTCGAAATCGGAGACCAGGGGGCGGCGAAGGAAGGCCTCGGTGACCCCCGCGAACAATCCCACTCCCACGAAGGGGTTCAGCGTCGCGATCGGCGCGCCTACGAAGGAGACCAGTATCGTGATGGGATTCGCCAGGCAGAGGGCCGAGCCGAGCGCCGCGAGCGAACCGTTGAGCAGGACCCAGCGCAGGAGGAGGTCCAGGCTCGCCTCGGTACCCGATCGGAAGAAGCCGAGGGCTATGAAGATGACGATCGCCGCGGGTATGGCCCATCCCGCGATCTTGCCCCAGGGGGAGGGTGCGGGCAGCGTCTCGATTTCGCTTACGTCGGAGCTGACCTCGGCCTTTTCGAGCCGTTCGAGCCAGGAGACGATGCCATTGAGGTGGCCTGCACCCACGACAGCGATGACGGGGGCCGGCCCTGGGGAGGCACTATCAATTGTCATGGTATTTTCAGGCGCGGCTTCCGCTGAGGCCTCGGACGGGACCGGCGTGGCAACCACGGCGCTTCCGGCCGCGCGCGCCTCCTCGAAGATCCGCGAAGCGAGGTAGCGGTCGCGCTCGTCGATGAGGACTTCCTTGACCGAAGGGAGGAACCTGGCGAGTTCCCCCATCATCTCTTCCAGTTCGTTGTTTTCCTTGAGGTGTTCGATCTCCTCGGCAGAGAGCTTTTCCCCTGAGACAGCGGACTCGACGAGGGTCGCCAGGAGCTTCGAGCGGTTCCAGAGGTTGGATCGGCCCCAGGCACGCTTGAGCGTCACCTGGACGTCGCGGTCGCAGAAGGCGAAGGGGATTCCAAGCTCCTCGGCTGTGGAAATTGCCGCCAGCATCTCCTCGCCCGGCTTGACTCCCACGGAGCTGCCCATGCGACGCTGAAAGCCTGCGAGCGCGAGGTTGGCCAGGAGGAGGAAGCCCCGACCCTCGCGGAGGACCTTGATGATGTCGAGGCTCTCCCATTTGTTTCCTTCGCTCATGGAACGGTAGCGGGCCGCATCGATCTCGACGCAGACCCGGGAGGGCCGCTTTTCACGGATGAGGCTGGCGACCTCGTCGATGCTCTCCCGCGAGATATGCGCAGTCCCGACCAGTATGACCGGCCTTCCTGCCACCTCGAGGCTACGGGTTGTCTGTGACATGTGCGTTCCTTGCTGCGTCGTGATGGGGCATCAGCGGCTGTCGCCAGCCGCTCAGCCGTCTTTCCCGAGCCGCTTGAGCTCGGTTTCCAGGAGTCCGAATTCAAGGCTGTGCTGGCGGTTGAGGCTGCGGTCGAGCACGAGGTATTTCAGGGAGAGATCGGGTTTTCCGCGAATCAGCCAGTATTCCCCCAGGCCAAAAAGCATCGCCGCCTTGAGGTCGAGTTTCTTCTCGCTCTGGATGGCTACCTCGAGCTCGCCGGTGATGTCGTTCATGTCCGCGAGGAGCCGGAGGACAAGCCAATGCTGTTGATATTTAGTACGATCGATCTGGGCGGCCACCTTCGAGGCCCAGGCCTTCGCTGCGGCAGTCCGGCCGTCGCGGAACATGGCGATGGCAGCCATGGTGGCATAGTCGTAGCGCGTCCGTGAATTGGGCCAGGCCTTCTGGAAGCGGTCTGCCGCATCGGCCCAGCGCCCCAGCCTGAAGGCGCAGAGCCCTGCGGACTCATAGGCGTACCAGTATTCCTTGTTGGTCACGACCACCCGGTCGTAGTCGGCCATCGCGGCCAGGTCACGCCCGGTCCGCTCGTAGATTGCCCCTCGGTAGATGTAGGACAGGAAGTAGTCGGGCTGCCGCTCGATGGCGGCGTCGAGGTCGCGCTCGGCTTCCTCGAGGCGTCCGTCGTCATAGCGCAGCCTGCCCCTGTCGAACCAGGACCAGGCTGCGCCAGGATTGAGTTCGATGGACTTGCCAAGGTCGGATTCAGCTTCCTTGATGTAGCCGAGCTGGTACCGTGCGCGGCTGTGGTCAGCCCAGAGGGCGGCGTTTTTTGGTTCAAGGACGAGGGCTGCGTCGAGGGCCTTCGAGGCTTCGCCGAATTTGCCAAGTCTGTAGAGCGCCAATCCGAGTCCGTGCTCGGCCTCGGCATTTTGACTGTCGGACTCAAGGGCTGAGCGGAAGGACTTTTCAGCCTGCGCCCAGGAAGCACTTTCGAGCCACAGTTGGCCCCAGCCGACCAACACCCGTGGATCCGAGGGCGCGACCTTCGAGGCGGCGTTGAGATAGGCCTTCCGACCCGTGATATCGCCTTGGAAGCGGGCGATTCTCACTGCCATGTCGAGGGCGTCGAGGTCCTCGGGCCGGGTTGCGATGATGGAATCAAGGGTCTTGCGCGCCTCGGGAAATTTTCCTGCCGAGGCAAGGGCTCCGACCCGGAGCATGGGCAGGACAGCATCGTCAGGATAGGCAGTGATAAGCTCGGAGAGCCGGACAGCGGCCTCTTCTGCGGCGCCTTTTGCGAGGAGCTGGTGAACGAGGCGGATGGCTTCAATTTTAGGATCGACCGGCTCGGGTGGGGGAGGGACGGCAACAGGAACGGAGGGTTCCACGACGGGGGTCTCTGGCGGAGCTGCCG
>JBMOIK010000353.1:0-4616 GCA_049317365.1 Rectinemataceae bacterium
TCGAGGACACGCTTGGATTCGTCGGCCAGGCCGTGGGAAATGTCGCCGCAGAGGTAGACGGGTACCGTCGATCCCGGGTTGGCAGCGTGGAAGGCGGCAAAATCCTCCATCAGGCTCCGGATCTCCGCGGCTGTGGTCGGGGGCTCGGCTGAGCAGCTCATGGGCTCGAGGGTAAGGGCTTCGAGGCCGAGGTCGCATGCTTTCCTGGTAAGCTCTTTGACATGGCGTGCGTAGCGCGCGAGCCCGGCTGTCTTGTCTCCCATCCTGTCGCGATATGCAGCACCGGGGTTGGAGCCTGCATGTCTGGCTCCAACGAGGGCTGCCACCTCGATCAGTCGCTCGAAATTTTTCCGTGCGACTGCCTCGAAGCGCGGGTCCCCCTCGAAGAAGCCGCCCAGTTCGCGGTGGGCGGTGAAGACGCTTGTGATGGCGATACCGCGACCGGCAGCCTTGGCGCGAAGCTCCCTGAACCAGGAATCCTCGAGCTGGTAGATCTCAAAGAAGGAGCCGAGCTGGAGCTGCCTGATGCCGTTGCGCTCCATGAGGGCGAAGAGCCAGTCGAAGGAGTAGCGATACTCGATCGGGTCGCTCTTGACTCCCAGTTCAAGAATCAAGGGACCTGCTGCGGAACTCATAGGGCAAACACCACCTTGTTGAACCAGAGCTCGCGGGCTTCCATCTTCCGGAAGATCTCTGGACCCTCGGCGAGGCTCGGGCGGTGACTTACCAGGCACTGGACATCGATGCGGCTGTCCAGGAAGGCAAGAACCCGGGTCCACTCATCCCTGCCACGGGGTACAACCCGCGAGTTCCAGGTTCCCGAGATGCGGATTTCGTTGCGGAGTATCCTCGAAAAGTCCTTTTCAGGAAGCTTGAATTCACCGGCGATGTTGCCCATGAAGACTACCTGGCCGAAGCGGCCTGCCGAAAGGATGGCCTGCCGGAAGGTAGCGGGGAAGCCGCAGGCTTCCACCACGCAATCCACACCGCCATCCCTGGCCTGCATGGCTTCTACGAGCTCAGCCTTGGCTGAGTCGAAGGCCTCAAATCCGAGGCTCCGGGCGATTTCGAGCTTGGCCGGGTCAATGTCTGCGACGCGGACGGGAGAACAGCCCTTGATCCTGAGCCACTGGGCTACCATGAGGCCTACGGGGCCTCCACCGATCACAAGGGCATCCATACCCGCCTCGATGGCGAGCTTTTCGACACCGTGGAGGGCGACAGCGCAGGGCTCCGTCAGCGCCGCCGATTCGAGGCTGACCCCCTCCGGTACCCGGAAAAGGTTCTCCGCCGGGACATGGACCAGTTCGGAAAAACCCCCGTCCCGCCTCGAGCCGAGATAGTCGTAATTGGAGCATTGGGCATAGTCCCCGGTCTGGCAGGCAGCGCAGCTGCCGCAGGGGATGAGGGGGAAGGCCACCACCCTGTCGCCAGGCGCCCAGGCGGAACCCTGGGGCGCCTTTCGCACCAGGCCCGAGAACTCGTGCCCCATGACGAGGGGGTAGTGATAGGCCTTGCCGTGGAAGGCGCGCGGCAGGTCCGAGCCGCAGATGCCCGCGTGCCTGACTTCAATGAGGAGTTCTCCCCCGGATCGGGCCTGGGGATCGGGCCGGTCCTCATGGACCAGGACCCCGTCTTGCTTGAGTACCAAGGCTTTCATGATGCAGTGCCCCCTCGTTTATCAGCGCCATTTCTCAACAGCGGTCGGCATTTTTCGATCATGCGGTATCGAAGTTGATTGATAATTCATCACGCCCATGTATACTAAACGGCGCGAATGTCAGAGTCCCGACCGCGGGAGACTTTTCTCCGAAACCGAGGATGAGGTGGCCTTCCATATGCTTGAGCGGGAAAGAAAAGAGACGATCCTCAGGCTCCTCGACCTGCACGATTACTCCACCATTCACGACATAGTCGCCGCCACCGGAGCCTCGGAGGCGACCATGAGAAGGGATTTCATCGAACTCGAGCGTCAGGGCATCCTGCGCCGGGTCCGGGGAGGCATCGAGCTTGTGCGCGATCACGCGACCCCATCCTGGAGGGAGCAGCCCCTCGACCGGCGCCTGGGCCTCAACCTCGACAAGAAACGCCGCATTGCCCGGGAAGCCTGCACGCGGATCAAGTCCGGCGACACCATCATCATCGACGGTGGTTCGACGACCTTCCAGATGACAGAGCACCTGGCCGGCATGGCCATCACCGTTGTGACTAATTCCTTCGCTATCATCGAGCACCTCAGCCATCATTCGAAGTGCGGCATCATCATTCCCGAGGGGATCCTCGATCCCGACTCCCAGCTCATCCTCAACAACCTCTCGCCGGATCCCTTTGTCAATTACAATGCGTCCGTCGCCTTCATGGGAATCGAGGGCATCACGGAAACGGCCCTCACGAACACCGAACCCAACCTCATCCAGATGGAGCGCTCCATGATCGCCCACGCCCGGGAACTGGTCATCCTTGCTGATGAAACCAAGTTCGGGAAGATAGGCCACATCACCCTCTGTCCAGTGGAACGGGCGACCCGCGTCGTGACCACTATGGAGGCCGATCCAACCCTCATCCGCCTGCTCAGGAACAAGGGTATCGAGGTCAGCCAGGTCTAGTGCCCCATCACTGCCAGTCCTCAATCCCATTCGACGATGACCTTGAGGCTATCGGGGTCAGAGGCGCGTTTGATGGCCTCGAGAAGGCGCCCGTGGGGGAATCGTTCCGAGGCATTGGTCATCCGCGGAAGTCGTGGAAGCCTGCCCTCGGCAATGAAACCCGCAGCCATGCCAATGCCCCGCATCGTGGACCCGTGCGTCGCCTGGAAGCATTGCAGCTTGTAGTGGATGTCAGTATTGAGATCGATCTCGTGGGCAATCCTCGGCTTGCCGGAGGCGCCCTTCACGCCAGCGTGGGCGTCCAGGACCGTGCCATAGCCCATGAGGGCTGTCGCCAGGCGGTAGGCTGGTTCCGCCGAAGCGTTCACCATGACGAAGTGGGGCTCGTTGAAGGGGGCGCAGGCTTCCCTGACGCGCTCGATGATGTGTTCGTCCCAGGCCAGACCGACTGTGTTGGCGTCGCCGAAATCGTGGAGTGCGCGCTCAAGGCGTGCCTTTCCGCGGTTGACCAAAATGACCCTGCGCGCGCCCATGGCCTGGGCTGACTGGAGGGCATAGCAGCCCTGCGAGCCAGAGCCAATGAGGACCACTACCCTGTTCTCGATGCAGCTGTTCACACGGGTCATGCCCTCGAGGTTGCAGGCCAGGGGCTCGAGGTGGCAGGCCAGGTCGGGCCCGACAGAGGGCGCGAACTTCATAATTGGACCCAAATCGACAAACCAGGAAGGCAGGATCGCGTAGCGCCGGGCAAAACCTGGGAACTCGTGGCCGGTAGCCTGGGTCTTCGGGCAGGAGGTCCAGTCGCCGGTTCCCTTGTCGCCGCAGTAGATGCAATCCCTGTCGCCGCAGGGGATGTCGCAGCCCAGGGCAACGAGGTCACCGGCTGCGAAACGGGTCACGCCAGGGCCGACGGCATCCACCGTGCAGCTCGCCTCATGGAGGAGGACGGCTGGCCAGCTCCTGATACGGGGGAGACCCTGCTTCCAGATGACCACATCGGACTGGCAGACCGAGGTGCGGAGGGTTCGTAGCCTGATCTCCCCTGGGCCCGGCTCGCCGATCTCTTCCTCGACCGCGCGGAACTCACGGCCGGGTGCATCCAGGAGGTAGACCAGGTTTTTCATCGAAGGGCCTTTGTGCCTGATGAAGAGGTTCGGCCTCTTCCCTCCGGCGTGTCGAGGGATGCGAAAAGAGAGCGGAGTCGCCCGAGATTCGCCTCGAGGGAGGTTCCCCGCTCGAAGATCGAAGATGTACCAGTTACGAAGATCTCGCCGCCGCTGTGGATCATGGCGGGGAGGTTCTCCCAGGAGACATTGCCGTCGACCTCGATGGGAATGCCGAGGCCCGCGCTTTCGAGCTGCTCCCTGAGCGCGGCCATTTTGCCGAGCATGCCAGGAATGAGCTTTTGCCCCGCGTAGCCCGGGCTTACGGTCATGGCGAGGATAAAATCCACCTCCGGCAGGAGGTCCTTGACGGTTTCGATGGCGAGGCCAGGTTCGAGGGCCAGTCCGGGGCGGCAGTTGTGTTTGCGGATGAGGTCGATCGTCCTGAAGGGATGGCGGCAGGTTTCAGGATGGAAGCTTATGAGGCTGCCAGGAACCCTGCCAAAGGCTGGCACGTAAGCATCGACGTTTTCGATCATGAGGTGGATATCGAGGGGAATGGGTGAGTAGGAACTCAGGCTCGCGCAGAAATCGGGTCCCAGGGTGAAATTCGGGACATAGTGTCCGTCCATCACGTCGATGTGGAGGTAGTCGACGCCGCCACGGGCGAAGGCATCGAGGGCGGACCGGATATCGAGAAAGTCCGCGCACATCATGGATACGGAATTGCGGAATGGTCCCATGCGGGGCCTCCTTTCCAATCATCAGTACCGGCAAGCGACTCCCATGTCAAGCAATATCAATCAGTATTGATTGATATTGCCGCCGACAATCCTGGGCTTTTGCCGCCGGCAATCCTGGGCTTTTGCCGCCGGCAATCCTGGGCTTTTGCCGCCGGCAATCCTGG
>JBMOIK010000354.1:0-4614 GCA_049317365.1 Rectinemataceae bacterium
GACAGGGGCACCTCGTCCACGAGCTCCATCCCGAGCTGGTGAATCCCCTGGTGCTCGGATTCATGAGCGGGCTCGGTTTCACACAATAAGAGGTGGAGTGATGCGCGCACGAAGGGGATTGCTCTACATTCCGGGGGATGACCTCCGGAAAATCACCAAAGGAACGACGCTTGGAGTGGACTGCGTCTGCCTGGACATGGAGGACGGGGTAGCGGCCAATCGCAAGGCGGAGGCCCGCACCGTGATACAGGCTGCGTTGCGCGACCTCGATTTCGGGACGAGCGAGCGCCTCGTGAGGATCAACGCGATGGGGACGGGGCTCGAGGAGGAGGACCTCGACGCGGTCCTCGGCTCTGGCCCCGGAGTCAGGCCGGACGGCATCGTCCTTCCCAAGGCCGAATCCGCCGAAGAGGTCCGTCATATCAGCGCGCGTATTGCCCAGGCAGAGGCCCGCTACGGATGGAAGCCAGGCGGAATAAGCCTCATCATACTGATAGAAACAGCCCTTGGCCTTGTCGACATGCGCTCCATCCTCACTGCCGATCCGCGCCTCGAGGCGGTGATCTTCGGAGCCGAGGACCTGGCAGGGAGCATCGGGATGATCCGCACGAAGGGCTGTCTGGAGCTTCTCTACGCCCGCAGCGCCCTGGTGACCCACGCCGCTGCCTTTGGCCTCCAGGCCATCGACATGGTCCACAGCGATTTCCGCGACCTCGAGGGCCTCCGTATCGCCTGCCTCGAAGGCGCGAGCCTGGGCTTTTCCGGAAAGCAGCTCGTCCACCCCGGTCAGGTCGTCCCAGCGCAGGAAGCCTTCACACCCTCAAAAGAGGCCATCGCAGATGCCCGGCGCCTCGTCGATGCCTTCGAAGCACAGCAGCGCGCTGGACGGGGCGCCTTCGATTTTGGCGGAATCATGGTAGATATGCCCATATTGCGCACAGCACGGGGAGTCCTCGAGCGGGCCCGCGCGGCGGGGCGGGAAACAGGAGCAGCGAAATGAGACAGACCATAGCCCTCGACCGATCCTGGTTCATGAAGCGAGGCAACGAAGAGGCCTGGCTTGACCCCTCCTTCACCCATGAGGACTGGGAGGAGGTCTCGGTCCCTCACTCCAACCTCGAACTCCCCTTCAACGGCTTTGACGAACACTCCTACCAATTCATATCGACCTGGATCAGGGATTTCGACCTGCCGAAAGACCTGCCAGCGGACCAGACCGCCAGGCGGGTCTTCGTGGATTTCGAGGCCGTGATGAGCCGGGCCACCGTCTTCGTGAACGGCCTGGAGGCCGGGCGTCACTCCGGGGGCTTCACGCCCTTCAGCATCGAGATCAGCTCCCTTGCGAAGGGCGGCCGCAATACCCTGGCAGTCATCGTGGACTCGACCGAGGACCCCGGGATCCCGCCCTTCGGCCACGTCGTCGACTACCTCTGCTATGGCGGCATCTACCGCGAGGTCGCCGTCCGTGTGCAGGAAAGATCCTTCATAATTGACGCCTTTGCACTGGCCCGCGACGCCCTCCTCCCGAAGAAGGCCCTTGACGTCGAAGTGAGGATTGACTGCCTTCCCGCTTCGGGCCCCTTCGAGGTCGAAGCGGGACTTCTCGACCCGGCCACGGGGAAAGCCCTGGCCCGGGGAAGCTGCTCCACTGACGGCGACCCGGGATGGATCGAACTCCACGACCTGGAGGGAATCCTGGCCTGGGAACCCGGACGGCCGACATTGTACGAACTCATAATAACACTGAAGGCAGCCGGAACGGCGATCGATGCGGTCACCCTAAGGGTCGGTTTCAGGCAGGCGGAGTGGAAGGCAGAGGGCTTCTTCCTCAACGGCAAGCCCTTCAAGATCCGCGGACTCAACCGCCACCAGGCCTGGCCCTATGTCGGCTACGCCATGCCAGAGCGGGCCCAGCGACGCGACGCGGAGATCCTTAAGCGCGAACTCGGCGTCAACCTCGTCCGCTCGAGCCACTACCCTCCCTCGCGCCACTTCCTCGACGCCTGCGACGAGCTCGGTCTCCTTGTCTTCGAAGAGCTGCCCGGCTGGCAGCACATCGGGGACGCAGCCTGGAAGAAGCAGGCGATCGCCGACCTCGAGGACATGATCGTCCGCGACCGCAACCATCCCTCCATCGTGCTCTGGGGCACGCGCATCAACGAATCGCCCGACGACCACGATTTCTACGCCGAGACTGCAAGGCGCGCCCACGGACTCGATCCCTCCCGTGCCACAGGAGGCGTCCGCTACATCGAGAAAAGCGAGCTCCTCGAGGACGTGTATGCCTTCAACGACTTCGTGCACGACGGGGGCCCGACGGCACTGAAAAAACCGCGCCGGGTCACCGGGCTCGGACACGACGAACCCTTCCTCGTGACGGAACACAACGGCCACATGTTCCCGACCAAGCGCTTTGACCAGGAGGAGCGCCTGGCCGAGCACGCGAGGCGCCATGCCCGCGTCCTCGACGCCGCCTTGGGTGATCCTGGAATCGCAGGGGCGATAGGCTGGTGCGCCTTCGATTACAATACCCACAAGGATTTCGGCTCAGGCGACCGTGTCTGCTACCACGGCGTCTCGGACATGTTCCGCATCCCCAAGTACGCGGCCGCGGTCTACGCAAGCCAGGTGGATCCATCCGAGCGCATCGTCCTCGAGGCAGCCACCCTCTTCGCCAAGGGCGAACGTTCGGGTGCGACCCTCCTGCCCATCGATGTTTGGACCAATTGCGATGAGATTGTCCTGTGGCGGGCCGGAGAGCGCGTCGGATCCTACGGGCCCGACTACGGCAGCTTCCCGAACCTCCCCCACCCACCCGTCGTCATCCGCGACCTCATCGGCGACCGCCTCGCGACCGAGGGCTTCTCCGAAGGCGACCAGCGACTGGTCAAGGAACTCGTGGGCATCATCTTCTCGAAGGGCCTATCTGCGCTCAGGTGGCGGCATTACCTGAAGCTGGGCCTCATGCTTGCCCGGAAGCGCATGAGCTATGCAGATGCCGAGAAGCTGGTACAACGCTTCACGATGGGCTGGGGCCAGTCCGACGAAAGCGTCGAGCTGGTGGGATTCGTGAAGGGCGAGGAGGTGGCACGGAGGCGCTACGGTGGAGACGCCCGCGCCACAGTCCTCGAAATGGTGGCCGACGACGCGGCCATCAACGCGGACGGCATCGACGTAACCCGCATCGTCCTCAGGCTCCTCGACCAGTACGGGAACATCCATCCCTTCGCGCAGGAGGCCCTCCAGCTCTCAGCCGAAGGACCAGGCTGCATCATCGGCCCGAGGCTTGTGCCGCTGTCGGGAGGCGTGACCGCCTTCTGGCTGCGGAGCGCCGCCCAGAAGGGAACAATTACCATCATGGCGAAGGGAAGCCGTTTCACTGCAGGTCCCCTGGCCATCGAGGCCGTGTAGGCGCCCGCGCAGCGGCCTCGCGCCGCCATCATTTCCCCCCGAGTATCCCTTCGGCGGCCTCGCGCCGCCGTCCTTTTTCCCCGAGTATCCCTTCGGCGGCGCGAAGGCCCGAGGCCCATGCAGCCGTTATGCCGCGGCTCGTGCCCGCGCCGTCCCCGATGAGCCTTAAGCCCGGCTGTACGAGGAAACTGCCATCGAGGAAGACCGGCCGGTTCGCGTACAGCTTGATCTCGGGGTAGTACATAAGAGTCGAGGGGTGGAGCACCCCCGGCACGATGGTGTCGAGACTCTTCAAGCCCCTCCAGAGTGCGCGCAATATCTTGCTCGGGCAGGCCAGCGATATATCGCCTGGCGTGGCTGATACGAGGGTCGGCTCGAAGTCGTAGAGGTCGCCATTCATCGTGGCAGCCTTGGAACGCTTGCCGAGCCGGAAATCACCGACGCGCTGCACGATGGGCGCTCCGCCACCCAGGAGGCTCGCCTGCACGCCGAGCATCCGGGCATAGGCCTGCCCGCTGGCCAGGGGCTCGGTGAGGGTAATGGTACGGAGGAAGGCGAAGTTGGCCAGGCCGTTGGAGGGGCGCGACAGCGACCATGAGTGACCGTTCACCGAGTACCAGGGCTTGCCGTCGACGTCCTCGTACTTCTCCTGCACGACGTGGGCGGCCCTCGAGTTGGTGCAGAAGGTCCTCACCTTCTGGGGGAAGAGGAATTTCGGATCGTAGTAATCCTTGACGATCGGGTAATGTTCCTCGCGGGTCTCGACCCGGAGGCCAATGTCGACGACATTGTCGACGAAGGGCACTCCCAGGCTCGTCATCAGGCCCTGGAGGAAGGCGAAGCCTCCGCGCCCCGGAGCCACGATGAGGTCCCGGCAGCTGACATCGCGCTTCGGGGTGGAGATCCTGAAGCGGTCGCCGCTTCCCGCGGCCCCGCCGATCTGCACGACCTCCTGGGCAGCCTCTCCGAGGCCGAACTCGACTCCCCTTCTCCCGAGCTCGCCTACGAGACTCTTGATGAGTTCGAGTCCGCCGTCAGTGCCCAGGTGGGCCTGCCGTATCTCGAGGAGCCCGGCTCCCAGCCTCGCGGCGCGGCCGGCGTACACGGACACGTTGCGCCTTTCGAGGATCTCGGGCTTCAGGAAGACTTCGACGCGGGCGAGGTAGCGTACCGCCGTCGCTTCGTCCCAGGAGGACTCGGGAA
>JBMOIK010000355.1:0-4563 GCA_049317365.1 Rectinemataceae bacterium
TCCCCCTCATAGACTGGAGCCCTGATTGCGGACGCCTCGAGAACTTGTTACAGTTACTGGAGCGGGAAGGAGGCGACCACGCCATAATCGGGGCTCTTAGCGAACGCGACAAGTCCTTTGCAGAAGTCGACGAGGCGTACCAGAAATTCCACGCCAACCCCGACCTCATGTACGAATACGACGGTGGACATCATCGAAAAGGCGACGGGGCTAAGCCAGAAGGAGATCGAAGGACTTTGATTTTCCGTCGGGCCTTCAAACATAGGCTGCCCTGTTTGGGCTCTCACAAAAGCCTGCTGGTTTTGGGGCATCGGGTTGGGTCTGACAGCGCCCCCGAGACAGGTGCCTTCCTGGCTTTCGCATGCTCCTTGTAGACGGGAGTAAAGTGGTCTGACCCCACTTTCTCGAGCGCTCGAAAAGGGTCAACAGCTTCGAGGCAACTATCCAGGCCGAAGGAGTGACTGTCCATGGGTGAGCTGGACTTGGCTGAGTGGATGAGGTTTGCTGTTCAATCAGCCCAATTAGTATAAACAGCTTCTGTCGAGTCCATATACAGTGTTTCCGGAGCGATATCGATATTGCCAGGCCAGACCACTGTCCCATAGTCGATGCTCGTCCTCGAAAAGAGCCGAGGATCCTTTAGCCGGTCAAAGGGTTTCAGTGCCAGCAGTGGCTTGGCGTCAAAGATGCGACGCTCTCCGTTTTCGAAATAGCACAGGAAACAGCAGGCTCTATAGCTCGCCACATTCCTTGACCCGGCTCGCCTTCTATCTCTACACTCTACAGTGGAGGCGAACATGAATTCTCCCCGTATCAATGGAACCTCCGCTCTCAAACCCGAAGAGCGCTATACCGTAGCGGAATACAAGCTCTGGAATGACAACAAGCGCTGGGAACTCATCCACGGCGTTGCCTTTGCCATGAGCCCGGCGCCGAGAAGGCAGCATCAGAAATTGGCGATAGACCTCGGCTCACGATTGCTGTCCTTTGTCGGCGACAAAGGTTGCGAGATTTATCTCGCCCCCATCGATGTCTACCTTCCAGGCCCTGCCCAGGGCGAGGACGATACGGTAGTCCAGCCCGACGTGCTTGGTGTCTGCGATCCTTCCAAACTGATCGATGAGGGCATTAGAGGCGCTCCAGATTTCATAGCAGAAATCATCTCTCCTTCGACAGCCGATCGGGATCTCACCGACAAGCTTGCTCTTTACGAGCTCCACGGGGTCCGAGAGTATTGGGTCGTGTTTCCGGAAAACGGCAGGGTCTTCGTCTATCGACGCCAAGGCGAAGCCTTTTGCAAGGTCAGCCAATACAACGCCGATGAGCCGGTTGACTCGAGCGTTTTTCCAGGCTTTTCCTGGGCCCCGAGAGCCGGACGGCTCTCCCTCTGACGAACCCAGGGGACTTTGACATGAACCCGAAGGGTCCCCAAGCTCAAGCATGCAAAGGGCACTCCCCGACTAGCAGCCTCAGCCCCTGGATGGTGTAGAATCTGCCAGATCCCCTGGAAATGACACAGAGGGGAGGCGAGGGTCCAGGAATGGCAGGAAGGCCAAGAATAGTAGAGGCAGGTCCGCCACGGAAGCGCGGCCGTCCGCCCACGAATCCGGCAAGCATCGCAGAGCCGACCACCCATGGCAGCGCCATGGCCAGCAGGGGGACAGCCCCGGCCCTCATGGATCGTCCCGTCCCTGAAAAATACGCCGCGACTCCAGAAGTCTTTTTCCGACTCTCCGGCAGCGGTCTTTCAAGCACCCTTGATCTTGTCGATCGGGCCGACAGGCCGCTGAAGCCCGATTTCAGGCGCTTTGCGGGGCCCTTGCGCGAGGCTGTCCGCGCCTTCGAGGCCGAACTCAGGGGGAAGGAAGGACTGTTCCGCTGGGACAGCGAACTCCCCCTGGGTGGCACAGCCCCCAAGGAGGGGAGCATCGTGCTGCCGACCACGCGGCTCGTCGACCTGGTGCTCTCTTCCGGCCGCCTGGTCGACGAGAAGCGGCGGTTCATGGAGGTCTTTCCCGAGGAAACCAGCCTAGGACTCGACCTGGAAGTGGTCCCTGACACTGGCCCCGCCGCTGGCCCAGGCGCAAGCCCCGCCATTGCCACGCTCTTCAGCGCGCGGCTTGGCCTCGGCCGCGATACCGAGGATGCCGGCGACCCCAGGGACGGCGATCATGACGATATAATACCAATTACACCGAGTCACGTCCGTTGCGGTTCCCGCGTCCACCGTGTCCGCGACCTCGGCGCCGAATGGCATGATGTCGGCAGGCTAGCCGCCGACGTGCCTGCCGGCGACCTCGACCTCTTCCTTTCCCTCGCGCTGTCCCGTTTTCCCGGAATTACGATCAATTACGAAAATTATTCGACAGCGCAGGGACCGCCGAGGCTTGCTCGTCCGGCCCTCCTGTTCCGGGAAGTCGATTCCTATGGCTACCTCCATGTGCGCCCGATCTCGATCCTTCCGGGCTATCCGCCGGGTTTCCTCGAGGACGAGGAAATCTGCCTCGTGGCTGAACGCAACGAGGAGGAGCACCGCCTCCTGGTTTCCGAGATCCTCTTTCCGCGCTTTGCCGACGAGGAATTCCGGGCACTCCTGGCAAGGGAGGGCAAGGCAGCCAAGGCAGCGGTCCTCGAGGAGGCGGGCCACTTCATCCTCGAGGGCGGCTTTGCGGAACGCTTTATCGCCGCGAACATCACGGAACTTGTGGGCCGTTTCACCCTCCTTCAGTCCGAAACCCTCGCTGCATACAAGATCAGGACCGCGCGACCACGGCTCAGGCTGAACCTCTCCTCGGGAATCGACTTCCTGTCAGGCAGCGCCTCGGTGGAGATCGATGGAGAACTGTTTACTTATGCCGATTTCCTCAAACGTTTTCACGAGAACTCCTACGTGACGCTCGCGGACGGCACGAGGGCCTACCCCGAGGCTGAGGCCGTCTCGAGGCTCGAGCGGGTCTTACGGATGAGCAGGGGAGAGGAGGGCCTCGTCGAGGTCTCCTTCTTTGACTGGCCAACCCTCTCGAGGTTGCCCGAGGTCCAGGCCGAGGGAGAGGCCTGGAAGCGTCCTGAGGAGTTCTACCGTGGCTTCAACGGCATTGCGGAACGCCCGGGCGACTTTCCCGTCGAGGGAGCGACGCTCCGTCACTACCAGGAATTCGGGGTGCGCTGGATGGACTACCTTCGTGAGCAGGGCCTCTCTGGCTGCCTGGCCGACGAGATGGGACTGGGCAAGACGATCCAGACCATAGCCCTCCTCCGGGCTGTCCATGGCCCGGGAGCACAAGCCCGGGCCATGGGCCGGGGCCGGAAGAAAAATGCTGGCCCGGATTCCGGTGGCCGCGCCCAGAGCCTCATCGTGATGCCGCGGAGCCTCCTGTTCAACTGGGCCTCGGAATTCTCGCGCTTCGCCCCCGGCCTCGCGGTCGCGCTGTACCACGGGACCGACCGCGACGCGGAAGCCCTCGGAAAAGCGGACATAGTACTGACAAGTTACGCGATCGCTAGGAACGATGTCGAGGTCCTCCTCGGGCGGGAATGGCGCTACCTCGTCCTCGACGAGTCGCAGACGATCAAGAACGCAGGAGCCAAGACCACTGCAGCCATCCTCAGGCTCAGGGCCCGCCATCGCCTGGCCCTGAGCGGCACTCCGATGGAAAACAACATTTCCGAGATCTACTCGCTCTTTACCTTCCTCAATCCGGGCATGTTCGGCTCCCTCGCGGAATTCTTGAAGCACTATCAGAGGCCCATCCAGGATCGCCAGGATGAGGATGCCCTGCGCGACCTGAAGGCCCGGATCTATCCCTTCATCCTGCGCAGGCTCAAAAAGGACGTGCTGCCAGAACTGCCGGAGAAGACCGAGCAGGTCTCGTGGATCGACCTCGACGCGCGGCACTTCGCCGCCTATGAAAAGCGGCGCCTGGAGCTCAAGGCGGAGATCGACACGGCCATCGCCTCCGGAGGGATCAGGAAGAGCAGCTTCCTCATCCTCACCGCCTTCAGCGAGCTCAGGCGCCTGGCCAGCGTACCGGAAGCCGGTGATTCCGCGGTCGAGCGCTCGGCCAAGCGCGAGTCCCTCCTTGAGAGCCTCCGGGAAGTGGTGGACTCCGGGCACAAGTGCCTTGTTTTCACGAACTACATCGCGGGGGTGGAGTATGTCTCGGAGGACCTGGCCGCCCTGGGAATCGGGCACCTCATGATGACGGGGGCGACAACCGACCGGGCGACCCTGGTGTCCCGCTTCCAGTCGGATCCCGAGATAAAGGTATTCATCATGACCTTGAAGACGGGCGGCCTTGGCCTCAACCTGACTGCTGCCGACTATGTCTTTATTTTCGACCCCTGGTGGAACCGGAGCGCGGAATCGCAGGCCATCGATCGGACGCACCGCATGGGACAGAAGAACCCGGTCTTCTGCTACAGGCTCATCGCGAAGGGCACGATCGAGGAAAGGATGCTGGAATTGCAGGAAAAGAAGGCAGGCCTTGTCGGATCCCTCCTCTCCTCGGACGCGGAGGCCTTCAAGGCCCTCGACGAGGCCGACATCGAATATCTGTTGGGCTG
>JBMOIK010000356.1:0-4536 GCA_049317365.1 Rectinemataceae bacterium
AAGGATGGAAGCAGTGGACTTCAGCCTTGATCGCGACGCACGGAAACTCGGTGCTGACGAAAAAAACCTTGGCCTTTTCTGGGCACGCCTCGGGCGGGCGCAGCAAGTCCTCGACACGGGACTCCGCGGTCTCTACGGCACGGTCGCAGCCGGAACCGTCCTGCCCCGGCTCAACGAGCTTCTACTCCGCGAATACCGCGCCCGCCCCGGCGAACTCCTCGCACGCGACGCCGAGGGCGAGACTGCAGGACCCTGGTACCTGAAGCCCGGTCTCGCAGCCTGCATGCTCTACCTCGACCGCTTTGCGGGAGACTTCAAGGGCTTTGAAAAGAGGCTTCCCTGGCTCGAGGAGCTTGGCATCAACGTAGTCCACCTCATGCCTTTCATGAAATCGCCTGAGGGTCCCAACGACGGCGGCTACGCGGTCAGCGACTACCTCGGCGTGGACCCCAGGCTTGGATGCGACGAGGACCTCGCTGCCACGGCGGGGCTCCTCCACAAAAAGGGCATGTACCTCGCCGCCGACCTCGTGCTGAACCACTGCTCCGACGAGCATCCCTGGGCTGTGGCCGCACGGGCAGGGGATCCGAAATATCGTAGCTATTATTATGTTTTCTCCGACAGGACGCAGCCCGACCGCTACGAGGCAGCCATGCCGGAGGTTTTTCCCGCGACCGCGCCGGGAAATTTCACCTGCATAGAGGGTCTCGGCTGGGTCATGACGGTGTTCAACAGCTACCAGTGGGACCTCAACTGGCGCAATCCCGAGGTCTTCCTCGAAATGCTCGCAATTGTCCTGGGTATGGCCAACCAGGGCATCGACCTCCTCCGCCTGGACGCGGTGCCCTACCTCTGGAAATCACCCGGTACCAGTTGCCAGAATCTTGAGGAAGCCCACACGATCGTGCAACTCCTCAAAGCTGCGGCCGGCGTCGTCGCCCCTGGCCTCGCCTTCCTGGCCGAGGCCATAGTCCAGCCGAGCGAGATCGTGAAGTACCTCGACGCCGACGACGGGCGGGGAGCAGTCCGCGAAGAGTGCCAGCTCGCCTACCACGCCTCGCTGATGGCCCTCCTCTGGGAGGCCCTCGCCACGCAACAGAGCAGCCTCCTGTCCTCGAGTTTCGGCTCCGAGACGCGACTGGCCCGGGGCACAGCCTGGCTTTCCTATGCGAGGTGCCATGACGATATCGGACTCGGATACGACGATGCCCTCATCAGGCGCCTGGGCCTCGACCCGTCGAGGCACCGCCGTTTCATCATCGACTGGTACACGGGAAAATTTCCGGGGTCGCTGGCCACGGGAAGGCCCTTCATGGAGAATCCCGAGACCGGCGACGCTCGCATCTCGGGGAGCTGTGCCTCCCTCTGTGGCCTCGAGCGCGCGCTGGAAACCGGGGACGACGACGCGATCGAGTTCGCACTTAGGCGCATCGAGCTCCTCCATGCGCTGACGACCTCGCTCATCGGTATACCCATGATATTTTCCGGCGACGAGATCGCCTCACCCAACGACTATTCCTGGGAGGGATCGCAGATCCACGCAGACGACAACCGCTGGATGCACCGCCCCCGCCTTGACTGGAAGCGGGCCGCGAGGGCCAGGAAAGGGCTGGGTCCGGAGGGACGCATCCTGTCCTTCATCGCCGCCTGCCTGGCCAGGCGGAGGACCATCGAGGCCTTCGCTCCGGACGCAGCCTTCGAGGTTCTGCCGGCAGGGCAGCATGTCCTGCTGGTTCGAAGGGAAGCGAAGGCCGCGTCCGCGAAGCCTGTTCTTGTCGCAGCGAATTTTTCCGAAGCAGTCCAGGAGTTCCTTGTCCCGATGGATGGCGAGGCCGGGGACCTGGTCTTTGACGACCTCCTTCACGCCACGACGATCCCTGCGGCCCGGGGGCGTATCAGGCTTGAACCCCTTTCCGCCCTCTGGCTCTCGCAGCGGTGATTTTCCGCTTTCATTCAGGACCTCGATCCAGTAGTCTGTAGATCGCGATACAGGAGCAGCAATCATGAAGCAGATCACCGTCACCTATCCAAGCGGCGAAAAGCTCGCCTATCCGAGCGGCGTGCGGGCCTCCGATGCCATCGGCCAGCTCGGAACCCTGCCCTGGCCCCTCGCAGCCGTGCTCGTGAACAACGAGCTCCTCCCCCTGGACTCACTCCTCCTTACCGACTGCCGCCTCGAGGCAGTGACCATCGACACGACCCCAGGGGCGACAGTCTACCGCCGCTCGCTCTGCTTCCTCCTCGCGCTGGCCTCACGGGAACTCTTCCCCGACCGGGGCCTCGTCGCAGGCATGGCCATTGGAACGGGCTTCTACCACCACTTCCGTGATGGCAGCCCCCTCGGGGAGGCACAGGTCGGGGAGCTCGAGCGCGCCATGTCCGCCTGGGTCGAGCGGGACATACCAATTACGATAGAGCACCGCGCCTACCTCGACGCCCTGGGGTACTTCAGGGAGAGCGGCCAGACCGAGACCCTCTGTCTCCTTGAGTACTCCAACCAGCCTGTGATCCAGCTCAATGTCTGCGGGGGATTCCGTGACCTCCACGTCCACCCCCTGGTGCCCTCGACAGGGGTGCTGCGCAGCTTCGAGCTCAAGCCCTACCACGGTGGCCTCCTCCTCCGCTACCCGCACAAGGAGCACCCCGACTCGCTCACGCCCTTCGCAGACGATCCCCTCCTCTACAGCATCGCAGCCGAGTACCGTGAGCGTGGGGAGATCCTTGGCGTCAGCTCGGTCGGAGCCCTCAACGCCGTCAACGCCAGAAAGGGCATCAAGGACTTCATGCGCGTGGCCGAGGCCCTCCAGAACAAGAAGATCGCGGCCATCGCCGACAAGGTCGCCACGCGTTCCGGGGAAGTCAAGGTCGTCCTCATCGCGGGACCCTCGAGCTCGGGCAAGACCACGACCTCGAAAAAACTATCCATACAATTGACGGTAATGGGTTTCGACCCCCAGGTCATCTCCCTCGACGACTACTTCGTGGAACGGGAATCGACTCCCAGGGACGAGTCAGGCCAGTACGATTTCGAATGCCTCGAGGCCCTCGACGTCGCGTACCTGAACGAGCAGCTCCTGACCCTCTTTTCCGGCGGGGAGATCGAGCTCCCTGCCTTCGATTTCAAGATCGGTTCCCGGAGGCCCTCGGGAAAGCGGCTCAGGCTCAAGTCCAACCAGATCCTCGTCATGGAGGGTATCCACGGCCTGAACGACCGCCTCACGCCACGCGTCCCGGCAACGCAGAAATTCAAGGTCTATGTCTCTGCCCTCACCCAGCTCAACCTCGACGACCACAACCGCATCAGCACGACCGACAACCGCCTCCTCAGGCGCATGGTCCGCGACTACAATTTCCGAGGGCATTCAGCGGTCGCGACGCTCCGGATGTGGCCCTCCGTCGGCCGCGGCGAACGGAAGCACATCTTCCCCTTCCAGAATTCGGCCGATACGGCCTTCAATTCGGCCCTCGACTATGAACTGGGAGTGCTGAAGGTCTACGCCGAACCCCTCTTGCGTACGGTCAAGCCCGACGTACCTGAATATGCGGAGGCCAAGCGGCTCCTGGGATTCCTGGACAACTTCTCGCCCATCCCGGCCAACGCCGTACCGAGCGATTCCATCCTCCGGGAGTTCATCGGAGAGAGTGAATTTAAGTACTAGGAGCTTATTTTCCCGCCACGGACCGGCAGAGCGCCTGGGCGACCCTGAGACCGTCGGCGGCTGAGCTGACTATGCCGCCCGACCAGCCGCTCCCCTCGCCGGCGATGTAGAGGTTCGCATAACCTGAGTTCAGCGACCCAGGATGGCGCAGCGCCTGGATTGCCGAGCTCGTCTTGCTCTCGAGTCCGAGGAGCTGGCCCTCGTCGTAGCCTCGCAGCTTGGCGCAGAAGGCGCGCAGGCCTGTCCTTAGCGGCGTGACGAGGCCCGGGGGAAGGAGTTCGCCCAGATCCGCCGCCACGAGACCGAGGGGATGGCTCGAGGGTCGCAGGGCGGAACCCGAGCTGCCGGAAAGGAAATCCCGCACCGACATCGCCGGCGCCCGGTAGCCCCCAGAAAAGTCATAGTACCTGCGTTCCAGCGCATCGAGCCAGTCCAGGGCTTCCTTGGCGGAGACCTCCCGCCCGAGGAGGGCCGGAAGGCTGAGCCCCGCGACGACCGCCGCGTTGGCCCAGCGTCCATCCCGGGCGTAGTCGCTCTTTCCGTTTACGACAGCCGTCCCGGGGTAGGCAGAGGCGGGTACGATCGTACCGCCGGGGCACATGCAGAAGGAGTAGACTCCGATTCCGCCTTCTGCCTGGGCAGTCAGCCTGTACTCAGCGGCCTTCACGCCGGTCAGCGAGTCCTGACCCCACTGTGCCTGGTTGATGATCCGCTGCTCGTGCTCGGCGCGGAAGCCGATCGCAAAGTTTTTCGGCTGGAAGGACACTCCCCGATCCATGAGCATGCGATAGGTCTCGAAGGAAGAATGACCACAGGCGAAGACGACATGGTCGACCTCGTGCGCGCCATCGTCCGTGACCACGGCACGCACCCGGTC